>NZ_LCTF01000022.1 GCF_001663375.1 Caldivirga sp. MU80 | reverse complement strand
TTAACAACCCTCCTACCAAGAGGAACAGAAACACCCATCATACACCCCTCACCCTAGGATCAATCAAACCATAAGTAACATCAGCAATAAAATTACCCAAAATAACAGCAATAATAATAATAAGGAATGAGCCTATGGTTAGTAGGTAGTCCCTTGACCCAGAGCCTATGGCTAACACGTAGCCTAGTCCAGGTATTGCAAAGGTTGACTCTATGAATATGCTGCTACCGAACATTAAACCATATGAGTAGAGTAGCGCAGTTAACTGGGGTAGCAGGGCGTTCTTGCCTATGTAGGTGAAGGTTATCCTCTTCTCAGGTAAGCTCCTAGCCTTTGCCACCAGTACGAAATCCTCGTGAGTAATGCTTATTGCAAGGCTCCTGGTGCCGAAGACCCAGCCTGGGAATATCACCAAGTAATACGTGAGTAGTGGCAACGCCAGGTGCCTCATTACGTCGAGTATGAACTTAGCCGTGAAGCCAGGGGTCACGTTTGATGAGTAGGCACCCGCTATTGGGGCTATCTTAAGCAGCACACCGAATATTATTATGAGTATTAGGGCGAGTACGTACGCCGGTATTGACTGGAAGAATGATAGTGAACCATTTATCAACGCATCCACTATACCTGTCTTTGAGGCTGCGTAAAGCCCCAGTATGTAGCCTGTGGCGAAGGCCAGTGTTAATGAGACAGCCACGAGTAGTATGGTCCAGGGGGCCGCAGTGGCTATTATCTTAATGACCGGAGCCCTGTATATTAATGAGTAACCCAGGTTACCGTGGAACACACTCCACATGTAGCCGGCCCAACTGACTATTGGGTTAACATTTGGGTTGTAGCCGGCTAAGGCTGCGGCCATTATCTTAGCCTGCTCATATGGTATACCCCTCTGCAGCAGGCCAACTAAGATTATCTGGTATGGGTTACCTGGCATTGCGTGTATCAGGAAGAAGGATATGCTTATGGCGAAAATCAGCTCGGCAATCACAACAGCCACACTCTTAACCGCCCATATAGACGTATTTATAATATCCCTCCTCGCCATACACTATTTCTAACCACTTCCCTATATAAATTTTTTCCCGTAGGGCATCATTAGGTGAATAAACCGTTATCTTTTAGCATAATCTTTACCTAAGTAAATAAATAAATGTGCTGCTTAAAATCAAGAAAACATTAGTGATCACGCAAATAGGCTTAACATGCCCCTATATACCATATATACACATCCGGTGAATTACATCATGATCCACATGGGCGCTGAGCCTTCAACACCCTTGGATTTGGCTTTCATTTGCAAAAAGTTAATATATGTGTATTGCAAATTGGGTGCACATGAGTTATACTGCTCATGTTTTAAGGAGGTACCTACCCATACTGGCCTTCATATCAATCCTAACTATGTATGTCGAGATGGCCGTGCTACCATCAATCTACAGGATTGAGGAGGAGTTTAGTGTTTCAGCCATTGTAAATTATACATCAACAATTATTTGTGGATAATTGTAATTACGTGGTCTATGTATCATGATGCAAAGGTTTTTAAGTCTGTGCGTCTTAGCGAAAGTGGTGCCCTGTGAGGGGGTTATTCGCCTGTCTTCTAGGCGGATCCCTGAGGGTACATATCATAGGGCTTTGAAAGCAGAGGCTGAGGTTGTTGATGGTAATTTGAATGATTTGCTTTGGGATTTGACTCTCTATAGGCATGCAATGCAAAGAATCGTTGATGCATTGTGGGATTTAGACAGGGTTCCAAATAGGTCTCAGATGCACCAGTTATTCTACCAATTACTCAGAAGCTATGGATTCAGAGCCCACGTTGCTAGGAATATCTACGACTATGTTCTAGCCCTAGTGAAGGCTACTAGAAGTAACAATGGGAGTAGGCCAGTCCTTAGGAGACTCTCGGCGAGGCTAGACTACCAGGATGCTAAAGTTGAGCTAAATAAGGGAGTTGTTAAGGTTATTCTGAGGGATAAGTGGTACACCTTAAAGCTCAAGCATAGGAGGGATTACATTGAGAAGTTCAGAGGTCTTAGATGGAAGGAGGTTCACGTAAAGTACGAGAACAGTAAGCTGTTTGTAAGCGTAATATTTGAATTCAAATACCACCCCTACGTGCCTAGGAACATAATAGCCCTGGACATCAACTTGAAAACAATTGTGGCTTACGACGGTTTTGGTGTTAGGAGGTTTAAGACTAGGTTCGCTGATGCTTTAAGTAAGAGGAAGCGTGCTGAGGAACTGCAAAAGAGGTACCCAAGGAGGTGGAGGTTTAACAAGAGGATTCTTAACAGAATTAAGTCTCTTCACGGAAAAGCTAGGAGTATTGTTGTTGATTGGAGTTGGAAACTAGCCAAACAGATTGTTCTAAAGGCTTTGAGGAGGGGCCATGCAATAGCCCTTGAGGACCTCAACGGGCTCAAGAAAAGGGCAAGCAACGTGAGTGATGTTGCCTGGAAGTTCACAATGTTCGCATATAGGAAACTCCAGCATGCAATAATGGCAAAGGCACTTGAATACGGAGTGCCCGTAATAATTGTGGATCCAAGGAACACATCGAGTGTATGTCCCATATGCGGTGGGAAGCTGACTTACATCCATAGGCTTGCTATTTGCGAGAAATGCAGTTTCATAGCCGACAGAGACACCGTTGGAGCAATGAATATCTGGTTGAGGGCTTTACGAGTTTTACATGCGCATGCGGGGGCATGTGGGTTGCCCCCGAGTGCTCCCCCTGTGAAGGATGAAACCCGACAGAGGGGGAGAAAACAAATGAGGGGATGAGGGTGAGGACAACAAAGTAATCACAAATAATCACAACTACCCACCAGACCCGAACCCTCTGAGGTGTCGTGGGTTTTATCAGCCGAAACCCTGGGTGGCTTAGCCTTAGCCGTCTCTCCGGAAGCGACGGGTTGTATTTGTTTACCCGCCGTCTCCTTCTCGACGGTCGCCCCAAGCCCCCTCACCGTAGTGGCTCCCCAACGGTCACCCGCGGCTCCCAGCCACTACGGGTCTCGGAAACCCGGGGTAACCGGTTAATGGTGTTGGGGATGAGTTAATAAACCCACCCCTCACCACCAGTGGTGATAAACACCACGAATAATCACGAAAAACCGAAACAGCCTCAGTGATAGGTAAGTTGGCTGATGAGTACGGTAGGAAGAGGATACTAATGATGATACTAGTGATATATACTGTTTCAGTGTTGTTCACGAGCATCTCACCGAACTTCGCGGTGCTTATTGTATTTAGAGCTTTACAGGGTATTGGATTAGCCATAAATCCAATAGCCTACACCATACTGAGGGAGAGGTTACCCAAGGAGCAGTTGCCCATGGCCCAAGGCGTCATAGCGTCCACATTCGCCATAGGTGGAGCCGTTGCCTTACCCATAGGTGCGTTTATAGCGCAATACTATGACTGGCAGACTGTTTACTGGACTGCGCTGCCGCTGTTAATAGTGGCTACGGTGGCCGCATATAGGCTATTACCTGACTCAAGGGGGAGCGTCGTTAAGGAGTCCATTGACCTGGTTGGGTTGATTCAGTTATCGCTCAGCTTCCTAATAATTGGACTGGCCTTAACGTACGCCCATCAGGTTGGCTGGGCTTCACCAATAACCATAACCGGCATTACCATAGGGCTAGTCATACTTGGCGTATTCCTTAGGCGCTCAAGGAGTGTCGTAAACCCCGTAATTAGCATTGAGGATTTCTCTAACCCAAAAGTGGCTGTGCCATTGCTGGCATCCTTCGTGTCGGGCTTTGGGCTATTCCTCCTGTTTCAAGCCTTAGTCTACCTCTTTGAGTTGCCTAGGCCGGTTGGCTTCGGCATGGACATATTGTCCACCGGCCTAACGCTGGCGCCCATAAGCATCATAATGCTCATTGTGGGGCCGGCCTTCGGTTCATTAGCAGGTAGGGTTGGGGTTAAACCCATATTGATAACTGCACCATTAATAGCGGCGCTTGGGTCACTGACGTTAGCGGTAATGGTCCTGGACTACTCCATCACAGTGGCGGACGTTATGCTAGTCCTAGTCATCACGTTAATAGGTATAGGTGGTATGATGGTGAGTAGGATAACGCTACTAATGATGTCAGCCCCTGAGAGGAGGCTAGCCACCATAACCGGGACCAACACCACGATGAGGCTGATGGGCAATACCCTCGGCCCTGTCTTCGCAAGCTCAATCCTGGACACCTATAAGCAAGGCGTCTTGGTTGGTATGGTTAGTAACCTACCTATACTGTACATGGTTCCCTCAAGGACCGCGTTCTACTACATCTTCATCTCATCCGCAGTCACGTCAATAGTAACGGCGTTGATGGCGGTGCGCATTAGGGAGACTGTTAGGGGTGTTGCTGAAGCTAGAATAAGTACCGTATTGCGGGTATAGAGACCAGTATTGAGGAGACCATTAACGTTAGCCATAGGCCATACTCCCTATTCTTGACCACCTGGTAGCCGTCGAGGGGTGGTATTGGTAGTGAGTTGAAGATGGCCAGTATGGAGTTGATTATGTATGTTATGCGGAGGGTGAATAGTAGGGTGCCGGCTACTGATAGTGAGGCAGCGTAGAAGGCTGCGGCCATTAGGACATTAGCCCCCGGCCCTGCTAAGGCTATTAACGCCCTATGCCTACTGCTCTCCCTACCCAGTATGTTGGGTCCAATAGCCACTGCGCCGGGTGCACCCATCATGAACGGTGTCCTGGCTGCGAAACCTATTAGAGCCGTCAACATGAGCATGACTAAGCCGTACCTGACGAGCCTGAAGCACGCTATGTAACCTAGGCTCCTGGCCACGTATCTGTGCATCAACTCATGAGACATGAATGCGGTTAGGGAGACTAATATGGAGGCCAGTGTGACGGGTACTATTAGGCTGAGGTTAATTATCCAGTACCAGGATAGGAGCAGGAATGAGGCCAGGAAGACCCCTAGCCCCGAGATGACGATATCCCTACGTTCAAGTAGGCACAGGCTCACCCCAACCCCCACCAGCCTTTACACCTCTAAATAAAAACTTTGTTAACCCACACCACCCCCATAGGGTTAAATAGGGTTAACTAGTAGTCCTTAGGATCCTTGTAGCACTTCAAAGTAGCCTAGTCACCTTAACCAGGTTTTGCCTAGCCAAATCCTCAGCCCAAGGTGGTAGCCTCAGGTTCTCTAGGACTGAGTTTACCAGTTGCTCCACTTGGCTACACTCGTACTCATCCTCAATCTGCTCCCTGCATAACTTAACCAGGTACTTGCACCTCGCCTCAAAGAGCCTCCTACTCATCCTTATCCTAACGCACTCATGATTGTAAGTGTACCCCAGCTTAAGATCCCTGAGGTGTAGGTATAGGTGGGCCGCCGCCCTACCCAGGTCCATTAAGCCCGGCTTAACGTAAAGGCCCTCCTTAACGGCGTAGCAGCTTTCCCTACCCATGTATATATTAGCCATACCGAAACACCGCCACGGAAACTTAAATGCTTAATTCAACCCTTTTAACTCCTCTAGACTTGAGGAATACGGGCTTCCAAGGCCTTGGAGTTTACCTCTATTGGGCTTACTAAGCAGTTTGCTTGGTTAATTAATCAATATTATGATTAGGCGTAATGCAATTATTTCGCATAAGGAATAATACACCCTAGTAGGGTAGTTTCCTTCGGTGCCATTAAACTGGTGCTGATTATGCCAGCTTCCGGTTAATCCGTAATGTTAATTAAACTAACGCAGACCTAATTCACCATGGGCAATGATGTTGCCAGTGTAATTAACTGGTGCGACTTAGTCATTGAGGTGCTTGATGCTAGAGATCCCTTAGCAACTAGGAACGTGTTGGTGGAGAGGATGGCAGATAGGAAAGGTAAGTTGCTTATACTTGCCGTTAATAAGGCTGACCTAGTCCCAATGAGCGTGTTAAGGATGTGGAAGGCGTACTTAAGTAGGGACAGGCCCACCGTGTTCCTTAGCGTTAAGAAGAGGCTAGGCACCAGGATGCTTATAAGGGCCATTAAGGCTAATGCACCCAGGCTACCCGTTAAGGTGGCTGTGGTTGGTTACCCGAATGTGGGTAAATCCTCGATAATAAACTACCTTAAGGAAAGGGCAGTAGCCTCCGTTAGCCCAGTGCCCGGGTGGACCAGGAGTACGCAGGTGTATAGGGCTAAGAGGTGGCTAATCGTGGCAGATACCCCTGGGGTGTTCAGCAACGCTGATTCCAAGGATGACTCACTACTAGTTGTTAGGGGTCTACTTAACCCTGATAGGGCAGGTGACGTGGTGACGCCTGTCGTAAACTTCATTAAAAGGGTGTTAAGCCTAAACCCAGGCGCCTTTAGGGATGCTTACGGTGTTAATTCACAGGACCCATTGACCATACTTGAGTGGGTTGCCAGGAGGAGGGGATTCGTGCTGAAGGGCGGTGGGTTGAACCTTACGGAGGCCGCTAAGGCTGTTGTTAGGGACTGGTTTAACGGTAAGTTAATATATTATTACCCACCACCGGTAGGTGAACATGAAGAGGGTAAGGAGACTAATCCCGGTGGTTAAGAGGGTTCCTGTGGACCCGGTTAAGTACTATGAGGCCATGGGCGAGTTAATGCTCAGCCTTATGACTGGTAGATCCGTGCAGGTCATAATGCAGCAGTCGGGTAACGTTAGGCTTGTTAAGAGCATCGAAGGTAAGCCGATAATGATCAATAGCGTTAATGACCTTAGGCTCTTCGCAGCCCAGGGTGGGTTGGACTTCATGGCCTCCGTTAGGCCCATTGGCTCAGATAAGGTTGATGTGCTCGTGGCTGATGTCAAAGTTAAGCAAACCATGTTCAACACGCCGGAGGGTTACCTAGCCATGCACCTGGCCTCAAACGCCGTTAGGGTGGGCTTCGAGGCCGTTGGCATAGGCAACGTGTTAATGTACTTCGACGGCATGAACGGCTTCAAGGTACTTGCCAGATTAACAGGGGATAAGGGTGTGGAGCTTAAGGACGCCACAAGGCTACTTGGGATAATCATTGATGCTGCGCAGAGGGCCTTAAAGAGGTTCAGCAGGTTCAGCGGCCTAATGGGTGACGTAACCCTGGGCATAAACACCCTGAGTAAGGTTAAGGTGTTTAGGGTGCCTCTATCAATACACTGGTCAACCAAGTTATCCGCAATACCAGTGCCACGCTTCTGTGTTAAGAACTTCTCACTAATGGATGCGGAGCCCATTAGGGTCATGGGTGACCCAAGCCCCTACTCATTTATAACAAGCGTTAAAGTAAACTCCGTGGACATTAATTCACTGCTAGCCAATGAGGACTATGTACTAACCTATAGGGTTAAGGCCCACATACTCAGTAACCTAAGACTCGAGTGTTGAACGGTTAGCTTAATAACTCCCAGCCCCACTCAACTGAAGATGAGGATTAGGGCAGTGACCGTGTTCACGGATGACCTGGCATCATTACCCAACCTGCTGGATAGGGTTAACGCCGCCATAGACGCCGTAACCTCTAAGTATGGTGTCAGGGTTTTAACCAAGAGGGTCACTTTACCCTTCACAGGCAGTATTGAGGCAGCTAGGGAGGGGCTAAAGGCCCTAAAGTCCACAGCGGCTAGGAGGGGTTACGTGTACTCGGGTTTAAGTCTCATGGAGCCTGCAGACCCATTAACCGTGGTTAAGTTGATTAGGGAGTACGACACATACTCCATGATTTGGATGCCCGAGTACGATGATGAATTAGCCAACTTCTACACTGAGGTGCTTAAGGCCATGGCCTCTAACTCACCTCTTGACGCCAGGAAACTAGCTGTGCTGGTCGGTGACCTACTGGAGACCCCATACTACCCAGCCTCAGTCAACGTTAAGGGTGGGGTTGGGTTATCAATAGCCCTCCTCTACGCCTCAGACCTAATTGGGAGCGGTGCTAATGTTCAGAGGAGGATTAGGGAGATTGTCGGTAAGGCTAGTGAAATTGGCGAGGAGTTGAGTGAACTGGCTGGCGTCGAGTATAGGGGGGTTGACGCATCCCTATCACCCTGGGGCCAGGACTCGGTGGTTAAGTTGGTTGAGGATTTGGGTAACTTGAGGTTCGGTGAACTGGGGACAATGGCCACTATAAGTCTCCTAAACAGGCTCATAGGCGAATTACCATTCAACAAGACCGGTTTCAACGAGGTTATGCTGCCCTTAGGCGAGGATGAGCTACTTAAGGATAGGTTCAACGAAGGCTCCATGGACCTCTTCAAGTTGATCTCATACACCCAGGTCTGCGTGGCTGGGGTTGACATGGTTCCGATACCCACCGGTGAAGTCAACCTAGTTAAGAGACTGCTCCTAGACCTATCGGAGCTGGTTAAGGTTAAGGGTAGGCCACTGGGGGTTAGGTTGATCCCAGCCAGGGGCAGCAGCATTGACCTTGGTGAGGACTTCGGCAGGGCACCCGTGATCAGCCTCGCCAATGGCCGTGTTGTTAAGTAGCTAATTTAGTTGACAGTAGTTTATTTAAGCAATATAGTCTATTATAGGTTACGTTTTAATAGCTGAGGGCCGCCTAGGGCTTTATGCCCAACTGGTACTGGGACATTAAACCCAGCGACGTGCCTAGGATTATTATTGAGCCACCTGGGCCCAATGCACTAAGGGTTGTTAAGACTGATGAGTCGCTGTTGATGCAGTCCTTCAGCAGGTGGTACCCATTAGTTATTAGGAGGGGGTTCGGCCCAGTGATTGAGGATGTCGACGGTAACCTGTACATAGACTTCAACGCCGGGATAGCGGTCATGAATGTTGGGCACTCCCACCCCAGGGTAATAAGGGCCATTAAGGAGCAGGCCGATAAATTCACCCACTACAGCCTAACGGACTTCTACTATGAGTTAGCCGTTAAACACGCCTCAATGCTGATGGAGATAACCCCAATAAGCGGCCCTAAGAGAGTCTTCTACACGAACTCGGGCACGGAGTCCATAGAGGGTGCGCTTAAGGTGTCTAGGGGTTTCTTTAGGAACCAGAGGCCGTACGTAATGGCATTCCTAGGGGCCTTCCATGGGAGGACCTACGGTTCAATGTCCCTAACGGCCAGTAAACCCATCCAGAGGTTTGGGTTTAACCCAATGATGCCCAATGTAATCCATATACCCTACCCATACCCCTACAGGTGCCCCTTCGGTAAGGGGCTTAGCGAGGAGGAGTGCGGTGAATCGGCTTTGTCATACATTGAGGATTGGATCTTCGGTAGGTTAGTTGACCCGAGTGAAGTGGCCGCCGTCTTCATAGAACCCATCCAGGGTGAGGGGGGTTACGTGGTACCGCCTAGGAACTTCATGAATGGGTTGAGGAAATTGACGAGGGATAACGGCATACTCCTCGTCGCCGATGAGGTTCAGTCCGGGTTTGGTAGGACGGGTAGGTGGTTCGCCGTTGAGCACTTCGGCATTGAACCCGACTTAATAGCAATGGCTAAGGCCATAGCGGCTGGCCTACCACTGGGGGCTATTGTGGGGAGGGGGGAGTTAATGAACCTGCCCAGGGGCTCACATGCAAACACCTTCGGCGGCAATCCACTTGCCCTAGCCGCTGGGGTTGAGGTGATTAACGTGATTAGGGATGAGGACCTGCTAACAAACGCATCAAGGGTTGGGGATTACATTATCAGGAGGTTTAGGGAGGAGGCTGATTCAAGTAGGCTGATAGGTGATGTCAGGGGGCTTGGGTTAATGATTGGGGTTGAGCTTGTTAGGGATAGGAGGAGTAGGGAACCTGCCGTTAAGGAACTTAGCGAGGTCCTGGTTAGATCCTTCAAGAGGGGTGTGGCCGTCATAGGGGCTGGTAGATCGACCATCAGGATTGCGCCGCCGTTGAACATACCCATTGAGCTGGCTGAGAGGGCCGTGGACATAATAATTGAATCCATAAGGAGCGTGGAGAGGGACTACGCTAAGTGATTACTAGAGTAAGGGCATTGCCCTACGGACATCTTATGGTTACCTTGGGTTTTGTTAGGGCTATTGCATATGCATCAGCTACATCATCACTCAGCCCATTAACCGAGACCCAACCCCTCAACCTAGACGACTCAAGCTCATCTACGATAAGAACACTACCGGCTATTGCACATAAATCCCCAATACCCTCACCCAGGAAGCTGTGTACCGCTGGGGAGTCACCAACCGCCACGCTGTCTAGCTTACTGTTAATCAACCTAAGGAGTCTCATTAACCCACTGGGCGTGAGCACACTACCCATGAGTGGTGTATTATCGTAAACCAACACAACCCCAGTCCTCTCGGTACCGTAGTCAATACCCATTTTTGTTAACCCACCGTTGAGCATTTTAACCATGGCGTTAATTAAGTAGCCCATTAACTCCACGGGTCCTATATTCTTACCAACCTTAATACAGTTGCCAATACACTCAACATTATCAACGTAGTAATCCAGCAAACCCACAGAATTACCCACAGCTGTAATTACACTGGAGTCGATGTACCTGACTTTAATTGAACCAGTAACCATTCTACTCAATTCATTGAATATGCTTCTCCTACCCGCAAACGAAACCTCCAGCACCAAGCATTACTTACATAGCCCACTTTAAACCTTTCACCAAATAATAATCATTACCTAAGTAATGATATAAAGGGAAGCCTTAAAGATTACGGAAATGAAAAAGAGATAAATGATTTTAAAATCTAGTTACATCACATGACTTTACCTCCTCCTTAGTGCTATTACTGCTACTACTGCCGCTACTATGACTACTACAATTACTACTATTGCGATCACTAGTGTTGTGCTGATTACTGGTTTGGTGACTGTTACCGTTGTTGGTGGTGCTGTTGCTGTTACCGTGACTGTGCTTGTTACTGGTACTGTGGATGTGGTGGTGTAGGTCGTGGTGGTACCACTAACAACAGTCGTAGAAGTAACAACAGTGGTCGTAGAAGTCACAGTAGTCGTAGTAGAAACCGTAGTAGCAACAGGACTAGTAGTCGTAGTAGTGGCTGTGGTGGTTGGTACCTTGAATGAGATGTGCTTTAATAATTCCGTCCATGCCTCAGTTTGTATAATCGGTAATTGAGTCCATATTGACGTGTCATTCAGCGGCCAGTTAATGTACTGGGTGTTTAGGAAGAATACTTGGGTATTCCTATCTATCTGTATGAATGGGACGTAGTGGTTCCAAGCCCACATTGATATGGCATAACACCTAAACGTACTTGCCGGTGACAGTAGGTACTTGTAGCACGCCTGCAGTGGAGATATTTGAGTACCATTGGGTAACGTAATCACCATGTTCCAGTGTGTCGCATTCAATGGGTAGCCTTGGAAGTATGCTGCAGGTATTGGACCCTCTGGGAAGAATGATGGTAGGCCAGGCTCAGGCGCACCATCATAATACAGGAGTATTAGATCGTACTTACCCTCTTGAACTACCGTTCTGAATTCTGCACTTGGGTATGTGACTACCGTTGTAGTTATTCCGAAGCTTGTTAATGCGTTAGCTATTGCATTGACTAGTGCTAACTGTGGTGGTGCAGCGCCTGACGATATGTATATTGTTAGTGTGAATTGTGAACCATTCGGCGTGTACCATACGCCACCCTTCTTAGTGAAGCCAACGGACTCAAGCAACTGAGCAGCTAGACTTGCATTATAAGTGTAGTTGATTAGTGGTGAACCTTGTGAGGCCCAGTAGCTGGCAACCTCCTGAACTAGGCTTGGGTACTTGTCATTCATAATACCAACCTGAGGCATTGGTGAGGGTAGGATGAATTCTGGTCCATAGGCAGCCTGGGCTAGCTGGGTCCAGTTCACTGCGTAGTAGATAGCCTGCCTAACCTGGGGCATAGCCAACCACGGGTTAAGGAAGTTGAAGTAAAGCGCATCACCACCCCACCACGGTATCACAAACATCTTCATATTGGGGTTGCTTAGAATAGTAGTCACTATTGATGGTGATAGTGAACCAGGCCCAGTGTTCCAAATGCTTATCTTGCCTGAGGCTAAGGCTGCATAGACTTGCGTCATTGATGAGTACTGCCACTCAACAATGTAATCAACCTTAATGTCCTTAGCATCGTACCAGTACGGGTTCTTGCATAGTAGAATGTATTCCGGTGTTATGTCGCAGACGTAGAATGGGCCGGTGGTTGGTGAGTTAGGCGGTATTGTGGCTGTGAACAACTCGTTGATTAAAGATGATAACATATTTCTGGCCTCAGCCTGCTGAGTGGCATTACCAAAGTTAAATAACCAAAGCCAGCTATAGTTAGCCAAGGCAGCATCAACTAAAGACTTCCACGTAACATAGGGCCAAACTAGGGCTACGCCACCCCAGTTTAACGCCCAGAATATGTCATAAGCCTCAGCCGCCGGGCTTGTTGGGGGTAGGTAGTAGCCCTGCGCCATCCTGACCACGCACGTGTAGTTGTCTATGATTGACACGTTACCCCACATGTTGTGGATTAAACCATTGGCAATGTTGCTAGTCAAGACATCCCAACAGGTGACCGGCTGACCATTACTCATACCACTATGCCTAAGGGTGATGAAGATGGCCAGTGAGCCATTGGGCAAAACTTGAAGGGTCCAATTCTCAGCTAAAATAGGAATCTCCTCACCTGTCGTATAGTTGGCGGCAGCCACATGGGATTGAACAACGCCGTACCAAGCGATGCCACCGTGGAAAATATTCGGATTATAAAGTGACATGCCAGTCAAAGGTGGGCTCCTGATAGTGAAGACATACAGCGTATTATAAGGCGTGATATTATACTGCTGAGCCTTAACAACATAACCAGGGGAACCATGCCACACCACAAGCAGACTCACCACCACTATTGATACACCTAGTACACCGAGTAGTAGGTACTTACCCCAGTTAACCATAGTATAGGTGTCTGTATACTACTTTATAAATTTTATCCTATATAAATTATCGTTTCATAAATATTGATAAATATTTGAGTTATTTCCTTAACCTCGGGTTTATTATCTCATCGATACCATAGGCTAACTCAATCAGCGCAACCATGTATAGTGTGACGAAGACCACGGGAACCACTAATATTAGCAGTGCCCTCCCGCCGAAGTATGCCCCGTAGCTTAATGCCTGGTTTATTAACGCACCCCAGTTATAGTTTTGGTAGGGCAGTAGCCCTAGGAAGTATAGGCCCACTGCAGCGTACACGGCACCCTCCATGTTTAGTATGAAGTTTATCCAGACGTAGGGCATTATCTTGGGTGTTATCTCCTTGAATAATATGTAGCTCCCCGATAACCCAAGCACCCTAGACACCTCAATGTACGGGTACTCCCTCATTGCAAGTATCTGTGACCTAACCGAGAGCGCCAGGCCGGTCCAGCCGGTTATGCTGAGTATCCCAGATAGTATGAATGGGTTATTTGTGTGTATCATGGTGGCCATTATCATGACCAGGAGCAGGCTTGGTATCGTCATCAATACTTGGCTTACGAATGATAAGGCTGCGTCAGCATAGCCACCCTTAAAGCCAGCCACAATACCAACCAATAAGCCTAGCACGGTGGTGTATAGTGCCGAGAGTAGGCTAACCTCAAGCACGAAGGGCGCCCCATTAACTATATCCACGGTGAGGGGCACACCCACGTTGTCTGTCCCGAACCAGTATATTGGTGGCCAAAGCCTAGGAGGCTGGAAAACGTTGGTTGAACTCGCTATCACTGGCTTTAAGGGTAGTATTATGGGGCCGATGGCGGCCATGAGTATGTAGAATAGTAAGACCAGTAACCCAAACCTAGCAGCCTTACTGCTCCAAATCATCCTCAGCGTCCTTCCAATACCCCTAAGGATACCCTCAACCCTACCGTAACTGATCTCCATCATCCTTGCCTCACCCTTGGGTCTATTAGTGAGTAGGTTAAGTCGGCTATAACCATGCCCAGCACCACGGCCAGGATCAGTATTAGTAGTATGCCCATTCCAAGGGCCCAATCACCGTTACCCAACGATGAGGATAATAGTGCACCAACCCCAGGGTACGAGAAGACTGACTCTACGAAAACAGCGCCACCGAATGATGTACCTAGTGCTATTATTATTCCTGTGTATAGTGGTAGTAGTGCGTTTCTTCCTACGTATCTTCTCTGTATCCAGCTGCTTGGTAGGCCCCTTGCCTCAGCGTAGGTCACGTAGTCTTCACCTAGGACTGAGATAATGTTACCCCTCATGCTGAGAGCCCAATGACCAAAGGAGGCGAAGGCAAGGGTGAAGATAGGCAAAGCAGCATGATAAAGAACACTGGTAATGAACCTAAGGTTGAATCCAGGTGTGCCGCTGTAGGCTCCGTGGGTTGGGAATATGTGGTATTCGAAGCCCAGGAAGTATATCAGTAGGGCGGCGTATATGTAGACGGGTATTGACCTCTTTACTGTTATGAACTGCGTGATAGCCTGATCACCCAAACCACCCCTATGATAAGCCATATACTGACCAAGATAAACACCAACAAAGAAACTAATCAAATTAGCAGAAACAACAATAAACAAAGTCCAGGGTAGGTACCTTGCTATTAGGGTTAGTACCGGTAACCCGTAGACCACTGACCATCCCCAATTACCCTTAAACGTGTTGACCATGTACTGGGCAAAGCCTAGGACTGGGTTACCGTGAATCATGAATGCCGAGGCCCATTGCTCGATGTACTCAAAACTACCCTTACTCATCAACATTGGGCTTGTGCCACTACCCCCTAAAAGACCCAGCTGCGTCATTATGTAGTTTATTGGGTTGACTGGAGCATACTCAAACAGTACGTATGATATTAGTAGTGCCACGAACCAGGTGGCTAATGCTAGTCCAGCTCTCCTGATTAACCAATCCACCCTCATATATTATTATGATGCATGGGTGTTAATATACTTTTTCCTCAATGCCGTATACAACTGGGTATTTTTGTTGATTTATCCCTGTTTTTATCTTTTATTTTATCCTTAAGGTGCTGTTAAACCCTAACCTCGCTTATCTTAACCGGCCTACCCTCCCTCCATGATTTGTACGCCGCAACCACTACCTCAAGGGCCCTTAGGCCATCCAGCCCGCTTGCCCTCGGTTGACTACCCTCATTAACGACCCTTATGAAGTCCTCAATCATGTTCCTATCCGCATCTGGGCCGAAGCCCACCCAGTGGAAGCCCTTATCGTCGGCTAGGGATATGTTCTGGTTGAAGGCGTTTATGGTTAATACCCCATGGTCAGCGAGCATCCTCATGTACACGTCACCCCATATTGGCCATGTTCCATGCCTCGACCAGCTTGAGTCTATGGATACGGGCGTTCCGTCGGTTAACTTGGCTAGTATTAACCCGTTGTCCTCAACCTTGAGCTCAGGCCTAATGTTCCTACCCACGAAGGCTGAGACCTCCTCAAACTCCTTACCTGTGAACCACCTTATCAAGTCAGCCACGTGAACTATGTGATCCATCATCGCCCCACCACCAGCCAGCTCTGGGTCAACGAACCAGTCGTAGGGGCATGTTCCATGGTTCGTCGCCGTGATGGCCTTAATCCTCCCGAATTCACCAATCCTATTCTTAGCCTCCACCACGGCGTCGTGGTACCTCATGACGAAGGCCACCTGTAGCTTAACCCCACGCCTATCCGCCTCGTTAACCATCTCAACGGCATCCCTCACAGTTGTTGTTATCGGCTTCTCAACTATGACGTGGACCCCAGCCTTGATTAAGGGTAGCGCATAAGTTATGTGCCTAGCGTTCTCGGACGCAACCACAGCGGCGTCAAAGCCCCCATCAGCCATCAGCCTGTTGAAGTCGTTGTAAACCCTCCTAGGCTTAAACACCTCCTGGGCCCTCCTCAACCTATCGGTGTTGTTGTCAAATATGGCCTCCAGCGTTGCCTTACCCTCAGTCTCAAGCTCCTTAATAGCCCTAGTGTAACTCCAGGCATGCATGTGTGCATATGAGACTACGGCAAACCTGAGCACCATGTCACCTCACCTCGCCTGGGTTAACCACCCTACCCTCAGTGATGCTTTTATTTATGGCTAGGGCTAGCCTAAGGGCCTCAACCGCGTCACCCGGCTCTATGGGCGGCTTCACACCCTTGTTCAACCAGTCCAGGAAGGCGACCCACTCCAGGTAGTAGGCATTCCTGTATATTGGCCCATACCTATAGTACGAGTTGTCGATGTAGGCCTCTATGGTTGAGGTTAACTGGTTGTCGACTGTCAGTAGGCCCTTTGTGCCGGCAATCTCAAGGTACGTGGTGAATGGGAAGTTCCTTGGCATTGCCCACGAACCCTCAACATAGGCCACGGCGCCGTTTTCAAACTCAAGGGTTGCCATGAAGTGGTCTATTGATGTTGCCGAGTCACTTGAGTACGTCCCACCCACCGCGTAAACCCTCTTAACCTCACCCAGGGTCCACCTTAGGTAGTCCAGGTCATGTATACTCATGTCCACTGCAACGCCACCACTCAACTCCTGGAACCTAAACCAACGCCCTGGGTGTGAACTAAGCCTATAAGCCCTAGCAACCCTCGGTTCACCAACCCTACCGGCCATCATCAACTCCCTGGCCCTAACGTACTCCGGCCAGAACCTTAGGCAGTGGGCCACCATCAACTTAACGCCACCTGCCTCATAGGCCTTAACCAACTCCTCACCATCCTTAACCGTTAGGGCTATGGGCTTCTCAAGCATAACATGCTTACCCGCCTTAATGGCCTCCTCCGCGATGGCCCTGTGGGTGTAGGTTGGGGTGGCCACGAGGACTACGTCTATGCTTGAGTCGTGAACCACACTCCTCCAGTCATCAGTCACCTTGGGTATCTTAAACCTCCTGGCCAGCATTAAAGCATCCTCATAGGGAATGCCGAATATGGCTGAAACCTCCACCCCACTCAACGAGCTTAATACAGGTAGGTGCAGTTCCCTAGCCGCGAAGCCTGAACCCAAAACCCCAACCCTGAGAACCATTACACATTTATTCGCCTAATAAATTTAAAAGCATTACCATATATAGTTAAAGTTATAAACACTATATACTATTTAAAATGTCATTTAATAAAGAGTGATTATTCATTCACCTCCCTAACCCTTCCATTAATAACCTCAACCTGCATTGGGAAGGCGTACTCGTCATAAGCCACCTCGCCATGAAGCTCACGGTCACCGACCATTAACACCGTTGGCGGCGACTTAAGCGGTGTGACCTTACTGATTAGTTTAAGAATTAGGAATGTCACTGACCCACTGTAGGCTATAACCACCAATGCGGCCACTAGTTGAATAACCAACTGGTACAGGTTCCCATACAATGCCCCAGTTAAACCAGGGGTTATGAAGCCCGTTATGCGTGGATCAGCGAACAAGCCCGTTAAAATACCCCCCAGGAAGCCTGGAACGGCGTGGGTTGAGAATACGCCCGTGGCATCGTCAATACCCTTAAAGGGTTTAAGCCTATACTGGACTAGGTTTAATGACACCCAGGCCGCTGCCCCAGAGGCAACACCTATTGCCAATGCGCCCAGCCCATTAACGTAACCGGCTGCTGGTGTTATACCCACTAGGCCAGCCACAGCCCCCGAGGCGGCGCCAGTTAAACTGGGCCTATCGTAGAAGGCCACGTCTAGTATTACCCAGGTTAGTAGGGCTAGTGCCGCGGCTAGGTTAGTGTTTAACACGGCTATGGATGCATCTATAGTCACCCCGTATGGGTCACCACCGTTGAACCCATTCCAACCGAACCAAAGTAGGCCTAGGCCAGCCGCCACCTGAGTTAGGTTATGTGGGCTCAGCTTCCTCTCGCCATCCAGCCTTGGCCCAACCATCATTGCGGCCACTACGGCTGCTACACCGGCATCAAGGTGTATTACGTAGCCTCCTGAGAAGTCGACCGCCCCCAATTGCATCAGCCAGCCGCCTCCCCACAGCCAGTAGGCTACTGGCGCGTAGACTAAGATGGACCAGAGGGGTACGAAGAGCATCCACGCCTTAAAGTTCATCCTCTCTATTAGGGCACCAACTATTAGCGCTGGTGTTATTGCAGCGAAGACGAATTGGAAGTAGACTAGGGTCGGTAGGGCTATATTTGGCTGCTGGTTGGCTAATGGTACATCTGCCTGCGAACCAAGTAGCGAACTGGTTAATAGGGGGATTGGTTTGCCCAGTATGCCGAATCCCCTTAATGAAAGTAGGGGTGGGCCAAAGGACATTTCATACTCAAAAAGAACCCATAGCACCAGGACGACTGAAAAGGCATAGAGGACCATCATCATGGTGTTTATGGCATACTTCCTCCTGGTAAGCCCACCGTAAAATAGCATTAAGCCTGGTACACTCATTAAACCAACCAATGTGGCCGCTGTGAGCACCCATGCATTACTGCCCGTGTCAAGCCAGTTAGGCACTGATGACTGTGGATAGCCGCTCAGGGATTGGGCCCTGGTTATGACGACAGTTGAGGCTATTATGGATGTGGCGAGCACTACGTGCATGATATATATCACATGCCTTATTCTATTTATATACCCTATTACTGAACCTGGCATAAATATGTGCTGAAGCCATATTTATAAGCTTTACTAGTCAACTGTTCAACCTGGTTTAACCCCTGAGCGTCTATATTTACTATATTTACGGGGTAATGTTTATTAATTGTTCAGGCCACTAACTTACCTGGGTGATGAATTGAACCCACACTTACCGGTGAAGAGGCCTAAGTCGACTGACGACTAAGACTAACCCCCCTCCCACGCAATACTATCCACATTACCGCCGTCAGCGCCACGGCTATTACTAGTGTTAGCGCCGCCAGTATTATCGTTAGGTCTAGGCCTAGGCGGCTTAGGGAGAAGCCACCAATTAGGTTACCTATTGCTATGCCGGCTGCCGTGGGTATGTTGTATATGCCCATTATCAAGCCCTCAGACCCCTCCTCAGCCCTATGCCCAACGTAGGCGTATATAGATGGTACAAGCGCAGACGTCAGGAACATTGATGGGGCTAGGGGGGCTATGGCGTAGTAGATGCTCAGTAGACCTGAAACCACCAGGTAGGCTACACCTATCACTACGGATAAGCCCACCAGTCCAATCGCCATAACCTTGATGGCACCCACCCTATCCACCAGTGAACCGAACATTAGTATACCTAGGGCTAGTACTAAGGCTGCTGATACGTAAATAAGCGCCACGAAGCCGCCGCCTATGTTTAGGTGCATTGTTAAGCCACCTGGTAGGGTGAAGGCCACGCCCAGCAGTATCATTAGGCCCAGCCAGAGCGGCAGTGGAATTAACTCAACGCTCCTCAGCCCTAGTGACTTAGCCATAATCCCAGGGCCCCTATGTCCCTTAAGGGTGAGGGCCAGTGGTAATGCCGCTAGGAATATTGCGGCCGCTGTTACTATGGATAACCTGGCAGCCTCAAAGCCATGCTCAATAATCCCCTGCATTAGGCCGCCAATACCAATACCTATTATGTATCCAGCGAAGTAGGTTGAGAAGAAGCCGCCGTAACCCAAGCCCAGCCTAACCCTCCTACGGGTAACCGCGGTGAGCAGGGGGACTATTATCATTGCGGCTGCTACACCCATTAAGCCGTGGAGCGCAGCCAAGATAACCCAGTTGCTGTTAATGGCGAAGAGCAGTGATGAAGTAGCCATAATCAGTAGGCCAATTGAAACTAGGCTACTAACCCTAAACCTATTAACAATAAGCCCCACTGGTATTGATGCAAGGGCCTCGGCTATTGGGTAAGTGGCAAGCACCACGCCCACTAAACCAAGGTTGCTGGTCACGTAGTACGGTATCGCTATGATCATTATCCCATAGCCCACCCTAGACGCCACATTTATGGCGAAAACCTCATTATCCATAGGGTACGTTTAGGGTAAAGTGCAGTAACTTAATAGATTTATACTTACTTTATACTTTAATGCCACTCAACACTTTGCCCATGGGTTAGCCGCCACCATAGGGCTGCTTACCGTTTCGCAGCTAAGGCATTGAGGATTGGGAATGGTGAATCACATAGATAGCTTTAATAATATCCTCATGAGTTATGGATGCATCAAACTAGTATGAGTGGGCGTAGTGAAGGCATTGGTGGGCTAGTGGATGCACTCATAGGTAAGATGCGTAACGTTAGGGTACCCTTTGGCGGCAGATACATGATTCAATTTAGGGATAGGGAGCATGAGGCTGGGTTATTCTTCAGGGAGGTGTTGAGGTACAGTGGCCTCGGCTTCATATATGGGCCGTATGGCGCAGGGAAGACCACGTTCTTATCAACAATGGCTCAAGTGATCAACTCTATTAATCAACCCACAGGTATTTTAATAGTATACATGAACTTCACCAGGGATGCTATTCAGGCGGAGTTACCAAGGGGCCTCATTAGTAGGAGGGATGAAATAGTGAGCAAGCTGGAAGGTATGGTGAGGGTTAACGTTCCAATAGGCCCTTCACCTGGCTCAATATCCATCGACCTTGGGCAGGTGCTTGATGCGGCTAGGTACATCATAAAAGCTATTTTAGATAAATACAGGAACAGCACTAGTGATGTCGAAAACCTGGTGATAATCTATGATGGCCTTGACGACTTCCTAAAGGAGAGAGTTGGCGTCAACAGCTACATTATACTATCCACGAAGGCGAGCTTCTTCGCCAACTCCCTGGAGAACCCCTCAAGGGATTTGTGGGGTGAATTAACGGGCAAGGCTAAGAAGATCCTATTCGCCGTAAGTGACCAAGCGGCGATGAAGGTTGCAGAGACCTTAATATCCAAGGCCAAGGCACTCACCACACCATACCTCTTCTGGAGCCTGCCTAAGGCAGCCTTCGAATGCGTGGTTAAGGATGTTGCCGATTTAACGGGAGCCTCCAGTGACATTGATGTTAAGTTGCTCTGGAATTTAATGGGTGGTAATGTTAGGGAGCTTGAATACTTGGCGCTTAGGTATGGGTGGGTTGTGGATAAGTGGCTTAGAGCTAGGGTTGTGGATTTCCTAACAGGGTTTATGAGCAATGAAGAATTGAACTGGTTAATTGAGTCAGGGCAGCGGGTAATGAGGACTGAGCTTAAGCGTGATGAACAATTTGTCGGCCAACCCGATGCCGTGGCGCTTAATGACCTTTACGTAGAGCAGAACCCACTACTACGCAGGCTCTTCGAATTAAACATCCTCCTCAGGGTGAACATACCCATGACTGAACCGTTATCTGAATTACCAAGTGAACCATGGATCGGTGAACACTACGCTTACCAGCTTCCAGCTTACTACTGGGCCTTAAGGGCGATGATAGAGGGAAGGAAGGTTAATGTAGAGGCTGGCAGCATCCTTAAGGCTATTGAGGAAAACGTGAAGTAATTCACGCTACGGTACCTCATTTTTTATAAGGGTTAGTTCACGCAACTTGCTTAACATTCAGGTTTACCGATGAACCCCCTTCTTATGATTACGGTAACGTAATTAAACCTTCAGTACTGGCGCTTATTAATGAGTAAGAGTGGGTTAATGGTTAGATTAAGGGAGTTGGTGGACTCGTATCTAAGGGATGTTGGGGGCGATGTCCTTGGAATCATAATTACCAATGATGAGGGGTTGCCGATAATGTACAGGACCCTGATTGACCTTGACGTTAACGCCATCTCAGCCCTATACACATTAGCCGCTAATCAACTAAAGGGCCTGGGCCTTAAAACCAGGCTCGGTGACGTTGAGTACATGCTGGTCAGCTACTCTGGTTATGTGCTTTACGCTGAGCGGCTATACGGTGACCTAACCCTAATAGCAGTGGCTGGTAAGGATGCCAGTATAGGCGTCGTGATGTACGTAACCGGTAAGTATGCTGAGCGGTTTAACGAATCGTTAAGATCAATGAAGACTGGTTGACTATGCTGGAGCCCCGGCCGGGATTCGAACCCGGGACCTCCCGCTATCCTGCATCCGCTACAAGGCGGGCGCTTAAGCCGGGCCCTAGGGTGTTCGTTAACCCAGGGGGCCCTCCAACCGGGCTGAGCTACCGGGGCCTCATGGCTCCTTGAACAAGCGATTTTAAGGTTTTCTCCCAAACACACATGGAGACCTAATGGTCTCTCGGCCATGGATGGGGTTGGCGCTCAGCCTTACTGAGGGGTTGAGGGCGCTCGCTTAAACAAAATCTAATGGAGCAATACCTTTTCCTTTCGCCGTGTCAGTAGGCTCATAAGCACTCACTCATCGTTTTAGCTCAGCCTCATCACCAGTTAGGTTAACTGTGTTACCGATGAGGCTTATTAACGTTACCACCCCTGGGTGCTTGTTTGACTTGCTTAGGCAAACTATGAACCTTGATAAGGCTCCATGCACGTGGTCAACGCCCAGGCAGTATGGTGTAAGCCCCATTGCATATGCCTCATCAATGATGAGGCTGAGCAGATATGAAGGGGTCATCATTACCACAGCCCCCTCGTCGGTTAAGGCGTCAATGATCGATTCAAGGAAGCCTAAGTATAAGCCACTAAGCCTTATCCCAACCCTGAAAACCCTGTTGAAAGGTGGGTCAGTGACCACTGCTTGAATTGAGTGGGACCTTACCGGTGGGTTTGAGGCGTCGCAAATGGCGTCATGCGGGTTCTTGATGTCGCAACCCACAGCCCATATGCCTAGCCTACCCGCAACCCTGGGTATGGTGCCTAACCCCGAGAATGGGTCAAGGAGTGGCCCTTCCCTAACCCCTGATAGGTTTATCATTAGCAATGCGTGAAGTGGGTTTAAATGCGGTGAATCAGTCTTAACAACCTGCGGTAGAGCGTTAACTAGGGTTGGCCTATGCCTAACACCGTTAACCCTAACCTCCCTCACCAACGCCGCCCTGTCCATTACTCTCAATAGTGCGTTAACGTCATTACTAAGGGTAAACTCAGCCCAACCATCCCCACACTTAAAGTTACCTACACCTAGGCCGCTAAGCCTAACTAAGGTTCCTAATTCGAGGCACGCTAACTCAACCCCCATCAACCTCCTCAATGTGACGTGAACCTTAACTCCTCCCCTCAATCCTCATCCTCCTCTCATGCCTCCTGATTAAGAATATTAACGCTAGTACAAGTATATTGATCAGTATGTATATTGTTAAGAAAAGCATGAGTGACTCTATGTTAAAGCCAGGGGTTATTATTGAGGATAAGCCAGTTAGGGGTGATATCAGTGATATTGAGGCTATGTGGCCGTAGGGTATCCTATGAGTCTTCGTGTACGTCTCCAGGACCAGGACGGCAACCAGGACGCCGTATATTATGCCTAGTAGTTCAGGTAACGTCAATGGTTTACCGATGAGCAGTGGGTATGGGTTACTCCTTAATACGGTTGAGTAGGCGTTTATGTACATCCCCATCACAATGGCTGTGACGAGTATGGTGAAGAAGGTGACCTCGTAACGCCTAATGAAGAGTACTAGAGGCCTATAGGCGTTGAAGGCTATGAAGAGTAGCGCTAAGCCCAGTAGTAGTGATATTGATGACGCTATTATGGGCTTTATTGACTGGGGTATCAGGATCCATAAGCCGTAGAGGGCTATTATGAGGCCTGGTAGCCCCAGGGTGTAACGCCTCCACTCAGGGTCAAGGAAGGCCTTCCTGATGTAATACCTGCTCAAGACGGCGAAGTCCTCAACGCTCCTAGTCTGCTTAACCACAATCCTCTTAACCGACACAACAGTCTTCCTGGATTGTATTAGGGGAAGTACAACCTCATCGGAAGGCCCGTCTGAGACAAGTATTATGCCGTCGGCGTTAAAGACACTTAAAACCCTATCCAACTCCGCCATAACCTTTAAGTCAGCCTCAACGTCGCCGCCACTACTCCCGGTCACCAATGCAACCTCAATGTTGTCACCGTAAATTGGCCTTAAACCGTCGTAAACCTTAACGGCCCCAAATATGGCATTGGCATCTGAGTCATCAGGGTACCTGACTATGTAGTCCAACCCAACCTTTAAGACATTATCCCTACCGATAACTGGGGTCTTAACGCCCAACCTCTCCCCCACATCATTATCTCTATCTACACAAAGCACCAGTATCCTCTCCTCAACCATTACTTACATCGCTAAGCCCAACACCACCTTAATAAATCTGATGTCAAGGGCCTGGGGCCATGCCAAGCATGATACCCAATAAGGGGGGATAGGAATAGAGGAAAGTAGTTAACATTAAACTAATGCAGCCACTTAAGTGAGGACTATTTCTGTTTTTCTCAATTATTTGTGATACTTATTTTCGTTTAATGCCGTGAGCAAAGGGTGAAACATTATAAGTTTCTGCGTTATTAATCATTGGTTGGGTGAATGCGGTGAGCTTGGTGAAGGGGACCTTGGAGAACTGTCTTCGGTGAGGAGAATGATGTGAACCGCTGGGTGATCGGTGGGAACTTACTCCCGCAGCTGGGGGTGGTTCACAACAAAGCCGTTAAGAGGTAGATTATGGGGAACCAGTGAACCACCACCCACCGAGAAACGGTAATGCCTTTATACTCCAGGGGTATGTTAGCCAAGTGCAGGTGGCTATAGCTGCCCATAGCGGTGATTACAACGATGAGCATGTTAAGGCTGTTAGGGGTGTTGTGGATGGGTTAATGACGTGTAGGCCAACGGTGCTGCTTGGGGGTTACTGGGGTTTAATGAGGGTGGTTGCTGATGAGGCTATTTCAAGGGGACTTAGGGTCGTGTTAATACTGCCTATTGAGCATGAGGACATTGAAACACCCAGTGGGGCTATTGTAGTTAGGACTGGTATGGAGTTTAGGGAGAGGTCAGTGGTCCTCGTTAGGAGCAGCGACTCAGTGGTGGCGCTTGGTGGGGCTGCTGGGACAATAATGGAGGTTTTAATGGCGTACGCAATGGGTAAACCAACCATAGTGCTTAAGGGCACGGGGTTCCCCACCGACAGGCTTGAATTGGCCTTCCCGGATTACGTTGACCAAAGGAGGACCTCAAGGATAGTGTACGTGGCTGACCCATATGAGGCAGGTAGGCTAGCCTGTGAATCAAGGCCAAGTGTAGTTAAGGAGCAGGGTTAACGGATACGTTGCTTTATCTAATATGTAAAATACACGTAGCCAAGGCATTAGCCCCATTTTCTCAACCGCTGGGAAAATAATTAAAAACCGGTAGGCGTAACCTATTTATGAAGTTTGCCTTGAAGTGTAGCCCTGGGCAAAAGATAGCCAAGAGGCAGGGTAGGGTTGCCATAATTGGGGCGGGTCCCGCTGGCCTTGGTGCGGCTGGTTACCTTATATGTAAGGGTTATGATGTTGATGTTTATGATAGGATGCCTGAACCAGGTGGCATGACGCTTTTTGCGATACCCAACTGGAGGCTGCCATGGAAGAACGTTAGGGCTGGTGTAGAGGAGCTTAGGGAGCTTGGGGTTAACTTCTTCACTAATGTTAAGGTTATTTGTGATGATGAGTACAGGATCGAGGGTGACCAGTTCGTTAAGAGTAAGGTTCACCTTGAGGAGTTGATTGACAGGTACGACGCAGTCATAATAGCGACGGGCACGTGGGAATCCAGGAGACTCAGGATACCTGGCGAGGACCTTAAGGGGTCCTACCTAGCCCTCGACTACCTGTTCAGGATATACGCGAGCCAGCACGGTTACTTACCCAAGTCCGAGGTTTACAGAACAGGTTTAAAGTCAATGGTTGTTGGGGCTGGTTTAACCGCCGTGGATGCAGCGATAGAGTCCCAGCTTGAGGGGGCTAGGGAGGTTTACCTATCCTACAGGAGGACGATTAACGAGGCCCCCGCCGGTAAGGCCGAGATAAATAGGCTCATCCAGAGGGGTGTTAAGCTCATGGAGTTAACCCTACCGGTTGAGGCTAGTGGTAAGGAGGCCGTTGAGGCCGTTAAACTAGTTAAGATGAGGCTTGGTAAGCCTGATGCCTCAGGTAGACCGGCCCCCGAGCCCATACCTGGCTCTGAGTTCGTGGTTAGCGTGGACACCTTAATATCGGCCATAGGTGAAATACCTACGCCACCCATGAGGAAGGAGTGCTGTGGTGTAACCTTAAGGCAGAACGGTACAATTGACACCGACGCCCAGGGTAGGACGAGGAGGCTTGGTGTCTTCGCTGCCGGTGACGTTACCAATGGGCCAACGTTGATAGGTAAGGCCCTGGCCCACGGCATGAGGATTGCGCAATCCGTTGAGGCATTCCTAGAGACTGGGGGTAAGAGGGGCGGTAGCTGGAGGTCTTAAGCCTCCCCATAGGCCCTATCCCCTGCATCCCCAAGCCCCGGCACTATGAAACCCCTCTCATTGAGCGTTGGGTCAATGGCCACTAGGTAAATGTCCACCTCAGGGTACTTCGCCGTGATCCTATCTATGGCGTACTTAGTCCCTATGACGTGGACGGTTATGGTCCTCCTTGGTTTACCATGCCTATACGCTATGCTTAGGGCTGACAGTATTGTTGAGCCCGTGGCTAGCATTGGGTCCACTATTATCAACGTATCGTCGCCGTGTATCTCGGGGATTCTGTAGTAGCCAACGTCTATCTGAAACTCCATTGAACCGGGCACGTGGGTGTTCTCAACCCTCCTGGCGCTTATTACGCCTATCCTGGCTGCTGGAAAGGCCTTCAACAAACCCTCAACCATTGGCATGGCGGCCCTTAGTATCTGGATTATAATCACCTTATCCATGTCCTTAACCCTAACCCCCCTAGCCTTAACGCCCAGGGGTGTCTCAACCTCAACCTCGTAGGTTTCGAAGGACCTTATTATCTCGTAGCCAATCAACCTACCTAACCTAACCAACCCCTTCCTGAACTCAATCTGCTTGGTGTTCCTATCCCTAAGCGTCGTTAATATGTCCTGGGCTAATGGGTGATCCACAACAACAACCCTACCCATCTACCCACCACCTCATTTGCTGGGACTCCCCTTTTTAAGAGTACCAGCCAGCTAACGTGTATTTTATTAATCCAGGGAGTTAATTATTTTTACCGCCATTAATGACCCTAGTTATGGCTAAGGTTGCTGCCTCGACGATAAAACTCCCTGGGGAGGGTAAGGAACTCCTAGCCAAGTACGCCAAGGTTTATGAATTAGCCGATGTGGGTGAGGCGGAGCTGCCTAACATACTGAGCAGGGTTAATGTACTCCTATGCTGGTGCGGAGGCGAGTTCAACCTGACCAAGTGGATTAGGGCCATGCCGAACCTTGAGGTTATTCAAACATTCTCAGCGGGCGTTGACCACCTACCGTACGCTCAAATACCCAGTAACATTAGGATATTTAGCAATGCTGGGGCCTACTCACTGCCCGTAGCTGAACACGCCTGGTCCCTAATACTAACCCTTGCTAAGGGAGTTCACTCAAGATTAATGGACAGGGACAGGTACCTAAATGACCCAGCATACTCACCGAGGCAATTAACGGGTAAGAGCCTACTCGTCCTCGGGACTGGGGGTATTGGAACTGAGGTGGCTAGGATCGGTAAGGCAGCCTTCAACATGAGCACAATTGGGGTTAACAGGAGTGGTAGGCCAGCCACCTACTTTGATGAAACCTACCCGGTGAGTAGGCTGAGGGATGTTTTACCGAGGGCTAATGTCATGGTTATTGCGCTTCCGTTAACTAAACACACGAGGGGCCTTATCGGCGAGGCTGAGCTTAACTTACTACCTGAGGATGCAATCGTCGTTAACGTGGCTAGGGGGGACATAGTCAAGGAGGATGACCTATACAGGGTCTTAACCGCGAGGAGGGGGTTGAGGTACGGTACGGACGTCTTCTGGGATTACGGCTCAGGGGAGTCGCTTAACCCGAGGACCAGTTTACTTAACCTACCCAACTTCCTGGGCACACCCCACATAGCCGGTGGTGCACAGCCCGAGGTGGCCAGGAGGGCTGTACTGATGGCTGTGGAGAACGCCGTTAGGTACCTTAGGGGTGAGTCACCGTTGAATGAGGTTGATAGGGGTGATTACGTGTAGCCTCAATCAACCTAACCCTCTCCCCCTTAATCCTCACACAGTCCTGAATACTCAACTGCCCTGGGGCTGTGCCACAGTCAACGGCGCAGTACATTAAGGCGGTGCCCAGCATTATGGAAACCGCTCTGTGGATCGGTGACATTGGTATTATGGCCACGGGCGTCTCACCCTCATTAACCAGGAGCTCTATTAATGCCGGTAGGTCGCTGTCGTTGATTGTGGCTATCTTGTAAGCAAAGGCGTGCATGGAATTGGCCACGGAGTAGTCACTCATTATAATGCCCCTGATTCCATCAACCCTGTTTAAAATGTGCCTAGACAATATAACCCTATCCCTAAACCCAGCCAAGTCCCGGTGGGCCTTAATGAAATCAACCTCCACGTCTATTAAAGCTCCAGCCTCAGCAGCCATGCTAAGTACCTTAACCTTAAGCCCCGGGTCAACGTTGCTCACCCCACCCTCCCCAGGATCCCTAACCGTCACTATAGCCCTAAACTCACTAAGCAGGTCCTCGATGAAACCCCTTAATCCGGCTAGGTTTGAACCCAATTCACCACCCATGTAGTCTAACCTCAGTTCAACGGCCTCGCAACCAGCCAATGCACCCAGGGGCCTCAGCTCTCTAACCGGTACTGCGCAGACTAGTATTGGCCTATTCAACCCTGCATCGGCTTTAAACATTGGAAATGTATTTCAACCTACCCTAATATGCTTAACTGGGCTCCATGCATGGGGCAATAATTGTGGTTAGTGATGAAAGGGTTAAGGAGGCTGCGTTATTCATAAGCGAGGAGTTGGGCTTACCGCTACTGGTTGATGTGGGTAATGGGGTCCTGCCGATACTCAACGTTGATTCAGGTAAGGCTGTGTTGGAATCCTTAATTAAGAGGATTGACGAAGACTTCTTCATAATCATAGTGGTTGGTAAGGAGACTTGGAGGAGGCTCGGTGGCTTGATAACGCAGGTGGACATGGCCAGGCTCCTAATGAGGCTTGAGTTGAGGGGTGTTGGGGTTGGTTTAACCTGAGGTGGGCCCCTTCTCGTACTTGGATATTAACTCGTCATACACGCCCTGGTCAATCTCCTTAACCACTGCCTTAGGGTCCTTACCGTTAACCGTCAACCCAATGGACCTGCATGTGCTTACAACCTGCTTCAAGGCTGCCTTAAAGGTCCTGCTGCCCAACTCCTCCATCTTAATCAAGGCCACCTCAGCCACCTTTTCCAGGGGTAAGTCGCCGATAATCTCCTTACCGGCCTGGTGACTTGGCGTGTCCTTACCGGCTACCTTAAGCAAGATGTCGGTTATGGGTGGGTACTCCACATTAACCTTGATAACCCTCCTCGTTGAGTCATCGTACTCAACCTCAACGTTAAGGTTCTGGAAACCCAGTGAGGCAACGGACTTAACCTTATCATTAATAATGTTGGCCACCTCCTGGGCGTTCAATCCAGCACCCTGCAGCTGCTGCATGGCCTGAGGCGGTACCTTACCACCACTGGTCTGAATCCTAATAACCCTCTTCATCAGGCCCCATCCCCAGCACCTCTTTTAAACTTTAATCACAGGTAAGGTTTAGTTAAGCAAAGCTACTGGAGGTCCTCCCCAATCCTCCTCTCCTCGCCATGCCTAACTATCCTCACCCTCGTCTCTATGGGTATGTGCAGTCCCACGTTCTCCAGTATATTGTAAAGTTCACCATCGGTCAACTCCCCCAGTGCACCATCCCTATGAAGCTTAACCAGTTGCCTAAAAACCGCTAAGGCAGCCTCACCATACAGCTTAACCGCCTTATCAATAATCTCCCCAGCCCTCTCACCCTTAGTCATGGCCTTAACCTCGGCCACCACATCCATGGGCTTATCCTTAACCTCCTGCCTAGGTTGTTGGGCCATTAGGCTCATCAACTTCTTGAGCCTAATCAACTCAAGTTCAGGATCCCTATCACTCATACTAATTACCCCTAACCTAATGCGCTAGTTATAAAACATTCCCCTTGTTAAGCATCGGGGAATGTTAGGCAATGCGGCAAAGCCATATTCATTAATGCCAGGGTGGGGAATTAGGCGCCTCCCTTACGGAAAACCGCCTCATGCCTTAGCCTCAACTCACGCTGCCTCTGCTTCCTCCTCCACTTGTACTTGTGAGTCTCCCTTAAACCAATGCTAAGAAGTCCCCTAGCCCTCCTACCAGCCGGTGTAAGCCCCCTGAAGGCCCTACCCCTCTTAGGCTTAATGGCAACCCTCTTAGCCTCAGCCGGCAGTGGCAGCTGGGAGACATCCGTGACATTAACGACCTTGCTTAGGTACTCCTGAAGTGCCTTAATGTTCCACTCCCAGGTAGTCTTACGCCTGGCGTCAACAGGTATGCCGAGTAGTCTAGCCTCCTCAACGGTTAAGTTAACTGCCTTAACCTCACCAATAGAGAAACCCCTACCTGGCCTCACCTCACCTCCCCTAGGCGACTTAACCATAGCCACCGGTGGATTAATGGACACAGCGCAGCCTAACAACGTAGCATTAATAAGCTTTACCACGTGCTTAGGCGCATGGCCAGTTTAAGTACGTGAAGGTTCAATGCATGAATGCGCATAATCACCATAATGGTAGGGCAATTCATGAACCTCCACCTGCCGAGGAATGGTTAGGTAAGTACTCTGTTATCTTCTTGGTGGTTAAAATCTTACTCACCCTCTTCTCCGCAATCTTAACGTACTCCTCCTCTACGTCAATGCATATGAAGTGCCTCCCCGTCTTAGCCGCTGCAACGCAGGTTGTACCCGACCCGGCGAATGGGTCCAGGACTACGTCCCCCTCAAAGGTGTAAAGCTGGATACACCTGTACGGCAGTTCCTCGGGGAATGGTGCTGGGTGGCCAACCTCCTTAGCCGACTCTGGGGGAAACCTCCACACGCTCCTGGTGAATTCTAGGAACTCCTCCCTGGTTATGGTGTCTTTCTTGCTTCCCTTCTCCCTCCTGAAGCTTCCCTTGGACAGGATTATTATATACTCGTGCTGGTCCCTCAACACTGGGTTAACCGCTGATTGCCAGGAGCCCCAGGTCATGGATGCCCCACTGACGACGTCCCCCTTATCCCAAATCACCTCACCCCTTAGGAGGAAGCCAATCCCCTCGAACAGTTGTATGAGGTAGGCGTGAAGGGGCATGTAGGGTTTCCTCCCGAGGTTGGCCACATTGAAGCATGCACGCCCTCCCCAGACAAGCACCCTGTAGACCTCGCGCATAACCTCCCCGATGAAGTCTAGGTACTCGCCCAACGTCAAGTCCTCATCGTACTCCTTACCCACGTTGTAGGGTGGTGAGGTGACCATCAGGTGCACGCTGTTGCCAGGCAACTTCCTAAGCACGTCACGGGCATCCCCAAGGATAACCTTATCGAGAAGCTCACTAGGTACCTTATTCTCCACTAAGTCTTTAGGCGAGGGCTCGGGGAGTTTAACATCTTTGTAAAGCTTCCGTGAGTAAAATGGTGATGAGTCATGGCTCTCCCTCCCAGTTACACCAAAGCTGCTTGTCCGAGTCCTCTTAACCATGGCATCCACCATTATTGGTAATGATGCAGTCCCATTAATGAGTTTAAAGGGGTTATAAAAACCTTTAGTTTACGTCTCATCTTAGATTAGCTGTAAGTAATGAAACACTGAATGGGGAACCTTAAACCTACCTCACCTACCCAGTAGCTATTTATAAATTTTTGCCAGTGAAATGCTTAAATTCTGCCTAGGAGGGGTGGTGGTAGCCTCGGGCACGAGGCAACTGTGAGTGCCCGAGCCCCCAGCCCCGTGGGAAAACTGACCAATGATGCCCCAAGAATGGGGACAAGCCCCGACAAGGGATGAAGAATGATTAGGGACACAGGCATGCGGGGAACGGGGCATTGTAGGTTACAGCATGCGTATGTGGGTTATGAGGGCTATTATTAGGAAGAGTAAGGCTAATGATAGGCCTATGCCCAGTATTAGTCTCCCGCCGGTTATGAGTGACGCTATGGCTGTTACCGTTGAGGCCGCCACCATGATCCATGAGGCCAGTTCAAGGCCCCTAAACCTAATCACCCTCCTAGCCCTCCTAACCCGCCCGGTGGTTGATGGTGCTTGCTTAACAGCCCTCCCACCACTTCCCTCGCCCAGGAAGAATGGTGGCTTGGTTTCCTGGGTGGCGTTTGGGAATATTACCTTTAAAACCTCAACCACGTCACTCCTCAACCCCTGGAACTCACCCCTCCTAATGGCCAGTGGATCCACGTTGACACCCCTAAGTATCTCCTCAACGGCCTTGATCACGTCCTCCTCGCTGCACCCCTGGTTAAGTAGGTTGTAAACTATCGACGAGACCCTCCTGACCAGGCTTAGGTCACTTATAACATCCCTGAACTTGGTGTACCAGAGTTTAAAGTCCTCGGCCTCAAGCCTAATGCTAACTGGGTCACAGCCCCTCCCACCGCTCGACACGGAGTGCCCATGTTGGTGCACTTTTAAAACGTTTAGGAATCACCACAGGTATTCTCATGCCCAATGCACCGTGCGGCTTATTCAGAGGCCCTTAACTTGCCATCGATGCCTCCCTCATTCAACTAAGCCCATCTCAACCACCACTCCGCATCTTTGCCCATGGGGTGAGCCACAGTGTTATCCCTCATCATTAAAACAAAGACTAATACGCCTCAGGACCTTGGGTTGATGCAATGGTGTTGTTAACCACCACACCCCTGTACTTGAAGACGTAGACCTCTGCCATTATGTAGTTCGCCAGGAAGCCGAATATGACCCCTATCACATACGCCACGTAACCATTGACCCCGAGGACGTAGTGGAGTAGGTTAGTTACCGCGTAATTCACGGCGGTACCCACCAGGCTTGCTACGTGGTACTTCCCCAACCCCACTAGGTAGCCCACTGACCTATCCCTAAAGGTCCAAACCTTGTTTAGGGTGAAGTTGTTAACTATGCCGGCCTCTAGGGCCGGTATTAGGGATATGAAGTAGGGTAGGCCCAGGATCCTCCAGAAGGCGTGTAGGACCAGTTCAGACACAAAGAGCCCTATTACACCCACGGTGGCGAATTTGAGGGGCCTGTATTTGCTTATGGCCAGCAGGTTCACCGTTATCGAAACCAGCTGTTTAACGTAGTTCACTATTTGCCTAGCCCCCAGTTTAGATGAACCAGCCTCCCTAGTTCTGAAGACGTAGGGGACCTCCACCACGCTGCCAACCCTGCAGAGGGCTAGTATGTCGAGCAGTATCTTGTAGTCGCCGTAGGGCCTGTTTAGGCACATGACGCTTTTCTTAAAGGCGAAGAAGCCTGAGACTGGGTCCTTGATACCCCTTGCCGAGGGGATCAGTATGTGGGCTAGTGTAGCTGCTCCCCAGCTTATCACCCTCCTTAAAATTGGCCAATCACCGGCGATACCACCACCCTTAACGTACCTTGAGGCTATGGCCACGTCTGCACCGTTGGACACTGCCTCTATTAGCTTAGGCACAACTGAGGGTGGGTGCTGAAGGTCGGCATCCATGACGACTATCACGTTGCCCCTACTGGCCCTCACCCCATCTATGACGGCGCTGGATAGGCCAAGTCTCCTACCCCTCTCAATAACCTTAAGGTTAACGCCAAGCCCCCTAGCAGCCTCCTCAGCCACCTTGGTTGTGCCATCAGTTGAGCCATCGTCAACAATGATGATCTCGTAATCGATGCCCTTAAGGTTGGTGGCCAACTCCTCTATGAGCCTCCCCACGTTACCAGCCTCGTTAAGCGTGGGCACCACTATTGACACTGAGTCGCCCATCCCAATTTCATGTATGAATTGGTAAGGGCCCTTTAATAGTTTTCCCCAAGACAATACCACTAAATAACATAGTTAGTACTATATAGTTAGAACAGGGCTTAAAGGTTAAAAGGGGGCCTCAGCCCATTAACTGGGCCGGGCCTGGAGGGGCGCCACCCCTCCCCCTCCACGCGGGGGCCGTAGGTCTGCGGGGGCCGAAACCCCACACAGCCGTTGATTGGCCCAGTGTCGGGCCATGGGTACCGCCGTGATGGCCAGCCCCCTGAGACGCCCACCACCCACGCCCACAGCCGTAGGGTTGTGGGTAGTGGGACTCCGGTGAACCGGGTTAGGCCCGGGAGGGAGCGGCCCTAAGCCGGGGTGGGTGTGTTCAGGGGTCCACTGGCCTGAGCATGGGCCCATGGCTACGGCTGAGGTCAGTCAACGGTTGCGTGGGGGTTGGGCCCATTAGCCTTGTTGGGAAAAGCAAAAAACCAACCACCCCAGCCCCCTTTGTGAGGCTACTGTTAATACACGCTGGGGAGTTTTCATACGAGGTTAAGGATAAGGCTGTTGAGAACCCCGAGCCCCTAAGCGACGAGTTGAGGAGGGGTAGTGCCAGGAATACTCTAGTAGTCTTCACGACAATTGAGGAGAATGATAATGACTCACCTAGCTTCCTGGAGAGGGTTGTCAATGATGTCCTTGACGTTGCTGGTAAGGTTAAGGCATCCTCAATATTCCTCTACCCATACGCTCACCTAAGCCCAAACCTAGCCCCACCGCCAAGGGCCATGGCCATACTCAACGCCCTCTACGAGGCACTTAAAGGTAAGGCCAATGTGCCTATCTACAAGGCCCCCTTCGGCTGGTATAAGGCATTCAACCTAAGCTGCCTAGGGCACCCACTATCCGAGTTAAGCAGGACAATAACACCCCAGGAGCAGGCCCAGCCTAGGAAACCCTACACAAGGGACTACTACATAATAATCTCACCCGACGGCTCAATCCACGACCCAGCCAATTACAACTTCAGTGAGGGGGAGGGTGACTTGAAGGTTCTCGTTGAGAAGGAGGTCTTTAAGAGGGAGCTTGAGGGTAAGGAACAGCCCAGGTACATTGACTACTGCCTCAAGTTCGGCTTCGAGTGGGAGCCCCTCTCTGACGTTGGGCACATGAGGTATGGGCCATACGCCACGGTCATGATTGAGCTCCTGGACGACTACTCCTACCAGGTGGCCAAGTCGCTGGGCATACCGGTCTTCAAAATTAAGGGGACTAACATGTTTAGGCTCAGTGATAAGGCGATCAGTGAGCATGCTGGGTTATTCGGGGAGAGGATGTACGTGACTGAGTCCGATGAGGACCTTGTCATGAGGTACGCCGCCTGCTTCCAACAGTTCGCTATGATTAAGGACTGGGTCTTGAGCTACAGGAACCTACCCCTGGGCATGCTTGAGGTGGCTGATAGCTATAGGTATGAGCAGCCTGGGGAGACTGTACTGTGCTTCAGGTTGAGGAGGTTCTACATGCCGGACCTGCACATATTCGTGAAGGACCTTAAGGAGGCCATGGATGTTGGCCTAAGGCTCCATGCGAAGATATTCGAGGAGATTAGGAGGATTGGGAGGGACTACGTAAGCCTATACAACGTCACCAAGGAATTCCTGGACCAAAACAAGGACTACCTCGTTGAATTAGCCAGGAGGGAGGGTAAGTCAATACTGGTCAGGGTCCTTGAGGGGGCTAGGTACTACTGGGTCCTGAACGTGGAGTACCACATAATAGACGAGTTGAGGAGGCCGAGGGAGATAGCCACCTTCCAGTTCGACATAGGCAATGCCCAGAGGTTTGGGATTAGGTATAGGGATGTTGATAACAGCGTGAAGTACCCTGTCATAATACACACGGCCATATTGGGGAGCGTGGAGAGGTTCATATTCGCGCTACTGGACACTGCAGCCATAAGTGAAGCCCAGGGTAAGGTGCCGAGCCTACCAACCTGGATAACCCCAGTGCAGGTTAGGGTCATACCAGTCTCCAGTGGCTACGTTAAGGATGCAGTGGAGTTGGGTAGGAGGATTGAGGAGGCTGGCTTCAGGGTCGAGGTTGATGATAGGGATGAGACCGTGGGTAGGAAGATTAGGGATGCGGAGACCCTTTGGGTACCGTACATTGTTGTTTACGGTGAGCGTGAGGCTAAGACTGGTAAGCTGAGCGTTAGGGTTAGGGGTGTTGGGCAGGAGGCAATGAGCCTAGAGGACCTCATAGCCAGGTTGAGCAGGGAGACCCAGGGTTACCCAAGGAGACCGTTAACGGCGCCCATGCTGCTTAGCGTTAGGCCACCTTTACCTTAAACTAGTCTAGGTATATCCCGGAAACCTCAATCCTGTGGGTTATCCCACCCCTCTCATCCTCTGGGAAGGATTCAATGTACCTGCGCACCCTACCCTTATCCAACTCAACACCAGTCTTAGGGTCGGCCAGGACTGAGGCTAATTCCTCAAGGAACTCCTCAGCCTCATCAGTGGCCTCCCTAGCCTTCAACACTATGAGCCCCTCAAGCCTAATAGCCCTAACCTCCTCCCCATCAACCCTGACGGTAACCGTGTCGTTAAGTAACTCCTGGGGCATGTATACGTCCAGCAGGTTCTCCATTAAATCAACCCTAACAACCTCACCACCAACCACAACCTCATAATACACACCACCGAAGGCCGTTAAGCCAACATCCCAATCATTCTCCCTAGCAACCTCCTCAAAAAACTCCTCATCAGTCAACGTACTTTTGTTAAGCAGGAAAACATCAACATCATGAACATTCCAATCAATACCATAAGCCAGGGGAAGTACTAAACTACCCACAAGCACAAAGTCAACACCCCTCCCCCTAAACACCCTGGCAACCATTGATAAGGCCGCCACGTAAGGCTTAACACTAGGCCTACTCACATCAAGCCAACGAGACAAGCATTTTTCAACTTTTCCAACCATCATAACGGTGATAACTAATGACAAACCTTGCCCTTTAGGGCGGGGTCACCCCACTACGTGAGACTCAGGCGGTGGATTTATTAACCCCAGCCCTGTTAGGGTATTCAGTAGCCCCCATAAAAGGGGGTAACCTCCAAGACCCCAAGGAACCCCCGCCCTAAAGGGCGGGGAGGGGGTCAGAACTAATCATCCCTAAGATGAACATTTAAAGACTAGGAAAAAGGAGAAATTTGATTTTGAAGGAGGGTTGGGATTTGGTTTGTGTTTATCTTCTTCTCATTGCTATTACTGCGGCTACTGCTGCTATTACGATGACTATGACTACTATTCCGATTACTAGTGCTGTTGATATTACTGGTTTTGTCACGGTTACCGTACTCACTGCTGTTGTTGTCGTTACTGCAGTGGTGGTTGCTGTGCTTGTTACTGTTGCCGTTGATGTTACCGTTGAAACAGCAGTAGTAGTCGTGGTGGTAGTAGTGGTTGATGTAGTGGTGGTAACAGGAGTAGTCGTCGTTGTGGTAGTGGTTGTTGTAGTAGTGGTCGTAGTGGTGGTTGTGGTTACTGGCGTATACGGTATGTGGAAGTATGATGCCACAACCTCCTGGAGCTTGGGATCAGGTGTCGGTATGCCAAGGTACTTAGCATACCACTCATACTTCGTCCAAATACTACCATTGGCGATTGCTTGAGCAACCGGCGGCACTACGCCGGGTGGTGCTACTGCGCCTAGCCAGGCGTAGACGTATGCGAAGGCTGTTGATGCACCCCATGCTGAATAGTATGGTACGGTGAAGGCTGTGAACCACGGGTAGTTATCAACTATGTATGGTTGGTAAACCCAAAGTGGGTCTATGAAACTCTTAAGGTATTCAAACGGCTCAATCTTAGCTGCTAGCGGTATTACCGGTACCCAGTAGTGGTACCATGAGAAGATCACATCAAGGAGTTCATCATAGTCAGGAGTCCCTGGGTAGGATAGGTCAAATGCCCAGACCCAATTGGTGAAGTTTATGTAGCCTAACGTTGAGTTAATGCACCAGACAATCGTACCGTTTGGCGTTGTCATTGGACCATAAGGCGTGTGAATCACTGGCATATAGACCGGGCTGCATGTACCATTAGGCCACTGGAATGTCCAGGGTACTGAAACGTTGAACTCTGGGAATGACCAGAATGGCCACGATAAGAATGACCAGGCGCTGGAGTATGCCTTAGCGAAGGTTAACCATGCTATTGCGGCCTCAAATTGAGCCTTGGGGAATGTAGTACCCCAGTAAATACCAACGTCCTGCCCGATTAACTGTGTCTTTATCCCAAAGGCTGATAACTGCTCAGCGGCATCACTGGTCATAGTCATCCAGTCAGTCCAACCACTTGGCCCAAGTATCGTTATCGTTAATTGTGTGCCGTTTGGTAGGTACCACTGCCCACCTTTCTCATAAAGCCCATACTTCTGAAGGACTTGAGCTGCATAACTTGGGTTATACTCACATGGTATCAGGAACTGCCTAACGCTGGGTGGGTAGGTGCTCCATGTGTATGGTGGGGCTGGTTCGGGGGCGTACATCGGGTAGTTTAGGCCCCATGCCGCAACAACCTCACTCCTATTAATCACATCACACAAAGCCTGCCTAACCTCAGGGATGTTGAATGGGAAGGTGTATGGCGTTATGGTAATACCCCAAGCACTGTAGTCAAACCATAGATAAACACCTACGCCACTCTTGTTAAGCACACCAACCTGCTGCTCAGATAAGCCAATACCACCCCACGTTGCCTTACCAGCCAGGAAGGCGCTCATGGCCTGGGTATTACCTGCAACGTACCAATTAACTATGGTTGGGTTGTAGTCATTCCAGTTTGCGAATGGGAATATCTCCTCCCACCTAGCCAACAATGGCACTCCATTGTAATACATTGGTTCAAGGGTTATGTCGATGTAAGTGGAGCTTAGGTACGTTAAGTAATATGGACTTAACGCCCAATAGGATGGCACAAACTCCGTGATGTTTGTTGAGTATTTAACAGCTTGCGTTAGGTTCATAGTCCTGAGCTTATCAATAATGGGCTTCCAAACGGCGTAAGGTGTGCTTATCCAGCTTGGAAGCATCCAGTAGGGTATGAAGGTAGTCCACTTCTGGAATAGGAATTGTATCGTGTAGTTGTTCAACACCCTAATATCCTCATCAGTAAGGGAGTTGTTAATCCATGGTGAATACCACCAGAACGCCTTCATACCAATGTAGAAGTATGCGTAGACGTCCCAGGCGGTGAAGGGTATCACTGCAGAACCATTAAACCAATACAAACCTTTCCTAAGGTAGATGGTGAATAGGGCTGAACCATTAGGCAAAATTTGAATAGTCCAGTTCTTAGCTAAAACGGGGTAGAATTGGCCAGTGAATGGGTTGTAAAAGGCTAATGGTACCCATGTGGCTACTGAACCAACTATGTTGCTTGGGGCGTATGGGTTAAAATTAGGGCCCGATGGTACATAAATCAACGTACCCGGAATAGCTTGAATAATTTGAGGCTTCTGCTGAGCATACACCACATTGATACTGTACGCCGCCACCATTACCATGATTACCATTACTGATATGAGTATGTATGTTCTCGCCTCCATATATATCTCTATACTTTTACATCTATTTAAGCTTTTCATAATATCTGTTCAATACATCTATGTAAAATATGCACTGATTTAAAAGTAGTTGAGGTCTGGTGTTGGAATAAACTTAATATAGATGCTCTAAACACCTTAACCCCGTGCTCGGCCTCAGTATTAATGTTAGGCACCTTGGTGATTGGAGCGCCCTAACGCATGAGTTCAATGGAGTTTGTGTTAATGGCTTATACTCACACCTCGTTAATCACGGTGAACTTAGTCTTGAGGTTATCGGCATTCATAGCCCACACTCAACTGCACTCAGCGGCTTCCTAAGCTCCTTTAGGACTGGTGGTAACGTGCTTAAGGTACTTCACGTTAATAGGGTTTCAAGGAACTACGCCGAGGTTATTTACCTGGCACCCATTGGTGGTGTCTTGAAGTACATCATAACCTCCAATAATGGTATACTGGCCGAGTCCAGGGTTATGGGTGGGTTTAAGTGGTTTAGGGCCTACTTCCTGGATGAGAAGGATGCTGAGGGGGTTTGCAGTGAGCTGAAGAGGCGAGGCAGTGTTGAGCTTATTAAGTGTGAACCTATTAAGGTGGCTAGGCATAGGGAGCCATTGTTCAGAGGGGGTAATGCGCTAGGCGTGTTAACGGAGAGTGAGGTTAAGGCGCTTAAGGTGGCCTACAGGTTGGGTTACTTCAGTGAAGTGAAGACTGCAAATCTAAGCGACGTGGCCAGAGCCCTGGGTGTGGGTAAGGCAACGGCGAATCACCACATAAGAAGCGCTGTGAGGAAGATCGTGAAGGTCTACCTCAACGACTCTCCCTAAGATTAACTGTTTCTTAACCCCTCAGCCACCTTAACTTGCCTAGGGTGGTATCCACATTAGCGACGTATACACCAATTGCATAGTCACTCACACCGCCAACCCAAATCAACCACTCACCCCACTTAACCAGGCCATCGCCAAATATGACCCTGGGCCTATCCCCATACTCCTCCTCAATACCACTCGGCGCCAGTAGGTAGTTGCTTATGGCGAGTAGGTCACCATCACCGTTAACTATGGCTAACCCATTCCTGTAGGAGTAATCCTCCTTAACTACACCATGCCAACCAACAATGTACTCATTGGGGGATAGCTTAACGGTGTTGGTTGACCAGCCAACCTTGAATTCAAAATCCTCGAAGGGCAGGATGGGCTTCATGGAGTCCTCACTAATAGTTAACTCACCTAGGTCAGCCTCACTGAACCAGCCAACTTCAATACCATTAATGTTAGGCCTAGTTAACATTGACGCTGAATCCCCCTCAACCTCAATGAAGGCTGAGTCCTTCCACCAATCGGGAGTGTAAAAGTCATTGTTCTTAGCTCTAATTCTGAAGTAACCCCTCCTAACCGTATTCAACTCCTCATCAAGTACGGCGAAGGCTTGGTGGGCCCTTGGCTTCAACTCATTGTTGGCCATGTAGTACCCCCAACCTGTGTACAGCATTAAGTATTGGTTACCGTGCCTAATAACCCTTGGGTCTTCGCAACCCCTAAACTCCCAAAGCTCCCTAGGCCACATTATCACCTTAGCCTCAATAGGCCTAGCCACACCACCATTAACGACGTCACTAACCTTAAGTCTAATCAAACCTATACTTGAGATGTAGTTTAGGTAGTCAAATATGACCCTAGGGAATATTAGTAACTCATCACCCTTAAGCACGGCGGCGGGGTTAAAAACCTCCACAGGTTTACGTGGGTAATTAACAATATTAACATCGCCTGGTGTTATTAATAGGGTCCTCTTAAAGGCATGCTCAATTACATTACGCCTAATACCCCTACCCCCATTAAGCAATTCCCTAACCTTACCATACAGCCTATCAACCACATTACTCATGGTACTTCAAAATTTACATCGGCATTTAGTTTATAAGCATTGCACCTGAATACATTAATTTATAAACCTAACCACGTGCCCTAGGCCAATACTCCCTTATGCAGATGATTGGGTTGGCTAATCCATTTGGTGTTAATGCCCTATATAGTTCGCCACTTCCATCATTAACATCCCAGTATATCCAAGTTCTGACCCCTTCCCCGCCCTTTTAGGGGTGGGGGTTTCTTGGGGTCTTGGAGGTTACCCCGCTTTCATCGGGGCTACTGAATACTCTAGCTCCGCTGGGGTTAATAAACCTAACGCCAAATTCTCACGTAGTGGGATGACCCCGCCATAAATGGCGAGGTTTGCCATTATCACAATCCTAGGCTTGTAGTAGCTTGGATTCACATGCCTAATGTTTAATAGCATGGGGCTTACCTTGTTTATGAAGCCACTGCACCAATCCTCAATACTTTGAGCATCCCAAATACCAGTTGTTACGTATTGTTCACGGAAGAGTGCATACCAATTAAAGACACCATCCTCAGTATACTCCTCCGTTACCGCTGGAATACCCATTGAGTTTAATAGGCCTGAAACACCACATTCATTAACGTAATCATCGAAGGGCATATGACCCCCTCCTCGCCCTTTTGGGTGGGTTTTTCACTGTGGGGGTCTTGGTTGTTACCCCCTCTTTGGGGGTTAATGGTTTTACACCATTGGTTGTTACTATGTAGCTCAGTATCTTCTTTGGTATTGGTGCTTCGTAGCCTGCCTTCTTTGCTATGTTTCTCGCTGCGTTTAAGTCTGCGTTAATCTTTATGCCCGTTACTGGGCATATGTATAGTCCTCTCTTCACTCTACCATTCTCGTGCTTCATGCTGCATATTGAGCATTGTTTGCTAGTACCATACTCATTCACTATGTTGAGTTTAATCCCATACTCCTCAAGCACATCCTTAAGCCAATTAATGATTTTGCTGAACCACCAGATGTTTGCATTATACTCGTTGCCATCATCCTGGCTAACTAGGTATGGGTATCCGATGAACACCTCATCAACACCCATTTCATGCATTGCCCTCGCAAGGAACCTAATTGCCGTGCGGTAATAGTGCCTTAGCCTCTCGTGTTGCTTGTAAACAGCATGAAGGTGGAATGCATGGTACCTCCTCCATGACTCAAAACCATGGTTTTTGAGCCAATCCCTAATTGATTGGTAGGTTTTGGTTTCACGCTTCCACCAGT
>NZ_LCTF01000021.1 GCF_001663375.1 Caldivirga sp. MU80 | reverse complement strand
CTGTTAGGTTTAATGGGTCGATTAGTAGGGTTGTTATAAAGCCCACTGTGTCGAGGAGTTACAGGGAATTGCTCAATGCTGTTCTTTTTGAACGTGTCAAGTACATGGGTAGGGTTGTGGTTAGGGATTACGGTGTTAGGGGTAGTCAACTGTGGGTTCATGGTGAGATTCAAGTGACAGTGCCAATGGATGTTTATTATGAGCACATGACTAGGCATAAGAAAAACAGTGGCAAGCTCATTGGTGGTGTTGACGTTAACTCGGATAGAATCAACCTAGCAATCATTGATGAGGAGGGTGAGCTTAGGGACACCCACACCTTCTGGTTCAGTGAGGTGACTGCACGAGGCTTCCCCAAGCACAGTGCGTGGAGCATAATCGGCGTGAGGATTCATGAAATGCTCAACTACGCCTACCACCATGGTGTTAGGATTTTGTTCCTAGAAAACCCAGAGGTTCTCGGTAGGCTGAAGCTAATGTGGGTTTGGAATGGTGATAGGAAGCATGAGAACTACAACCACAAGGTCATGACCTTCAGAAGCACAATCATTGAGAAAATAGCCATGAAGGCACCACTATACAGCATAGAAACCAAATACGTGAACCCAAGGGGAACAACAAACTCAACAAAATACGACGAACTAATGAAGAAACACGGACTAGACAGACACACAACATCAGCCTACTTAATAGCCCTAAGAGGCTTAGGCATTAATAAATATGTACACTACAAATAATCAAGAAAACCGAAACAGCTCAGTGAGTACAGAATCCTTGCCATTCACGATGGAGACCACTAGCTTAACCACCGCCTATGGGTGGTAAGAGGACTACTTCATCACCATTATTTAGGATGGTGTCAAGGCCCTTAATGTAGTCCAGGGATTTACCATTAACCAGAATATTATATCCTTCCCTTAACCCACTATCATCATTAAGCAACGTTTTAGATATGTTTGGGTTAACCCTCTCATCGATGATCTTAAGCAATTCCCTTACCGTTATTCCATCAGGTACCTCAATCTCCATCCTAAGTGTCTTAGCCATCTCATAGAATATTGCAAGGAACTTGACCGTAACCTTCATGCATTGAGTCGCCATCAAGGGTCTAATAAATCTTTTCCTGTAGTGCAAAGAGGCAAGACCACTTAGGTTGTTCAATAGGGCTAATGCATCTAATGTAATGGTTAAAAAACGCTGAGACACGCCCTAAGACGTGGACCTGGTTAAACCTGATTATGCCGGGGGAAGTATACTTAATCTATCAGTCTCAATAGGTAGTTTCCTAGGTGTTAAAAGCCAATACGCAGGGTTAAGGGATGACCTAGATAGGATTCAGGGTAGGAGAATCCTACTAATGCTAATTGATGGCTTAGGTTACGTTCACCTTAAACAGTACTGTGGTGAATGTGAGGAGGCTAAGTGGCTTGGGGAAGTTCACGAATTAACCACAGTCTTCCCATCAGTTACTTCAACGGTATTAACAACACTATCCATGGGCGTGCCGCCTGGTGTCCATAGCGTGCTCGGTACGGTCATGTACGTTAAGGAGACCGGTGGCCTAGTCAACACGTTAACGATGGGGCCTATGCCGGAGGGTAAGAGGAATGGGTTGAAGGATGCAGGCTACGACCCAAGAGTCATATTCTATGGTGGCTCAACTATATTTGAGGAGGCTAAGGCTAACGGTTACCAATCAGTAGTCATACTGCCAAAGGGCTTAAGTGGCGGGCTATCAGACCTGATTTACAGGGGTGCTGAGATTAAGGAGTACATCAGCGTTTATGACGCCCTAGTGTTGGCTTCAAGGGCCGTTGAGGGTAATTCACTGGTCTACGTCTACATACCACTTCTGGACTCTGTTCAGCATGAATATGGGCCAGGCTCCATGGAGTACAGGGTGGCGTTGGTTGAACTACTTAACTCATTGGGCAGGTTAATTAGGCACTTACCCCAATCAACAACTGTAGTGATAACCGCTGACCATGGGCAAGTCCAAGTAATGCAGGGGGATGTGGTTAACCTAAGGATAATTACTAGGCTCATGGATTCACTATCCATAGCCCCCTACGGTGAACCCAGAGCCCTTCAGTTAAAGCTAGGTGACAGATCCCTTGAGGGTGAAGTTAGGGAAGTTTTGTCTGCAATAGGCAAGCCACTACTAATATACAATGCAAGTGAAATTAATGAACTACTGGGTGGTGTCACTGGCAATACTGCGTCAAGAATGGGCGACGTATGGGCCATACCAACTGATTCAACTGTGTTGATCTACCTCTATAAGCTTAATGATGACAAGGTGATGAAGTTTAAGGGTCATCACGCCGGCCTACTGGCCGATGAAATGAAGATCCCATTATCAATAATAAACCTGTGAAGACCGTGAAGTCAAGGGGTTGCTATTGCTGCCCAGTTTGGGTCTCCTGGGCCTGAGCCTGTTGGGCCTGCCACTGCTCCACTATGTCGTAGCCGTATATTGCCTTAAACATCTCCCTGCCTAGGTTAGTCATCCTTAACGGTGTCCATGGTGGATCGAAGACTACATCTATGTCTATGTCTGATGCTTCAGGTAAAGCCGCCTGCAATGCCTCACCAACCCTGTAGCCTAGGTCCTGTGAAAGTGGGCAACCCACTGCCGTTAGGGTCATTTTAACCTTAAGCTTTTTATCCTCAAGCCTAATATCATATATTAAGCCTAGGTCATACACGTTAATCGGTATTTCAGGGTCATAAACATCCCTAAGCGCCTCAACCACCCTCTTAACCTTATCTGGTGGTAAATTAGACGTGAAGTTAACCTCCTCATTAACCTCATTACTACTCATGACACTCACCTATCAATTACCATCAGTGTCACGTGTTTAAAAACCTTTCACACTTACACTTATAAATAACACTAACCATTTAGCATCATCCCTTAACCTTAAGCACCTGAATTTAAATGCTAGATCATGAACATTAATGCCTAGCCTAAAAACGAATTCACGCCAAGTAAACCCCTAATTCCACAGGGTATAAAGAAGTAGCAACTGTCTGCATGCATTATTGGGCAAACCCGAGTTCAATGGGTTTAAAAAGCGTCTTCGCAATGAACGTCTAATCATTGCTTAAAGTCAAAGATGAGAAAATTCATGAATTTAGGCATCAATTTTTTGACTCACCAGGCTTTATAATTTAATGCGAAATGTGGGTTTCCATATGTCGATTGGCAAATACGACGTTTACCCACCGACAGATGCATCATTTGAGGATCCACCAAGGATGGACAAGTACGATGTCATTGTAATTGGTGGTGGGGGTGGGGGTTATCACGGCGCCTTTGAGTTAAGTAAAGGTAACTACAGTGTTCTGTTAATAGACGATAAGGGTAATTTAGGTGGTAATTGCCTATATGAAGGCTGCATACCATCAAAGTCAGTATCAATAGCTCTTTACCTACTTGAGAAGTTGAGGGGTATATTAAAGTCCGTGGGTAATAATGACGTTGATAAGGTTAGGTTGCTCTGGGAAAATCTAATTGACCATAAGGATAATGTCCAATATATTAGGTATCTTCAACACATAAGGGAGATTAAGGAGCATGGTAATGTGGACTTTGTTAAGGGTATCGCAAGGGTGGTGGATAACCATAGGGTGGTGGTTGAGGCGGATGATGGATCATGGCGCAGGGAAGTTGAGGGGAAGTACCTAATTGTAGCAACAGGCTCACTGCCAATTAAAATCCCTGTACCAGGCTCTGAACTTGCCATAGGCAGCCAAGAGCTGTTTGGCTATAAGACAAAGTATAGGAAGATACCCAGTGACGTGGTCATCATAGGTGGAGGCTACATAGGCGTTGAGGTGGCCTCCGTGCTTAGTGGGCTGGGGGTTAAGGTTACCATAGTTGAGATGTTGCCTAGGATACTGAGTGGGTGGGATTCATCAATAGTCTCCATGATTGAGGATAAGCTTAGGAATAGGGAAGTTACCATATTGACGAACTCTAGGGTAACCGGGATTAGGGAAGAGGGTGGGCAGAAGATAGTCGAGTATGCTAAACCGGACGGGAGTAAAGGCTACGTGGCCGGCTCGGAGGTCATAATGGCAGTGGGTAGAAGGGCTAATGTTGAGGGCCTTAACCAATTGGGCATTGTAGATAAGAACCACGTTGACGTTAATGACGCCATGGCTACAAAGGTACCCAACGTTTATGCCGCTGGCGATGTAATAGGTAGGTATATGCTTTACCACGCGGCTGTGAAGGAGTCCGTTGTAGCCTCCTGGAACATAATGATGGGTAGGCCCATCTTTGAGGTTAACTTCAACGCGGTACCCATGACCATATTCACCGAGCCCGAGGCCGCCATGGTTGGGTTAAGTGAGGATGCAGCTAAGGCTAAGGGCATAGGCTACGAGGTTGTGCAATATCCACTGGAGGATGATTCATACGCCCAAATAATCGGGGTTAGGGATGGCTGGGTTAAGCTAATTATTGAAAAGGGTACGCAGAGAATCATAGGTGGGGTTATTTACGGCGAGGCGGCGTCAATGATAATAAACGAGGTGGCCCTAGCCATAGCCGTCAACGCTAGGGTCAAGGACCTGGCGCTACTAGCCCACGCACACCCGACGATATTTGAATCAATAGATAGGGCTGCAATTAGATACAGCGTTTAATAAAAAGAGTCATCACCAATGACCCCCTTCCCGCTCTTTTGGGTGGGTTTTTCGTTGTTGGGGTTTTGTGTGTTGTTGGTTTTGTTCTTGGGTTGGTGGTGAATGGTGGGGTGTTGCCCCATCGGCTCATCTGACGGAGGGAAGCAAACCCCCTTCCCGGAGGCACCAACCCAAGCACCAAACACCCATGCAAAAACTAAGTTTCACAAACCCACCGCTATAATCTCCACGTAGTAGCGCAACCCCACCCTAAAGAGCAAGACTTGACCATTATGTCAAGGGTTGTGGTTATGCGGCATTTTCCATGGTGGTTACCCACACGGCAAATTAAAAACCAAGCGACCTACAACTGGTTTAAGTAGCTTGAATGCAGTATCACAGGTTTATTAAACTCCACGTTAAGCATCCTCCTAAGTGGGTTACACTTAACCCTAAATAGGAATAGGGCGTTGGGGTGTCTTCTGCCTGTTTCGAGGTAAGCCTCGAAGTTACCCACACCCTTGGATATTACTAGGTCTGAGCCGTTAATGTACTTGTCGTAAACCTCATTGCTTAGGAAGGCTGGGTAACGGTTGCCTGTAGTGACTACGTTAACCCCATTAACCTTAAGCACATCCCTAACGTAACCATATGTCACATCTGTCTCATAGGGCTTAAGCCTAGCCACCACGGTAACCCTTGAGTGCGTGGCTAGCTTACCTATTAGCAAGCTGTCTATGGCGAACTCGCCGGCGTTATCAACTATGTAGGTCACGTTACTAGCACTATTAATTACATCAGCTAACCTGGGTTCATCAATACCCAGCCACACGGGCTCCTCATTAATGCCGTGTATCAGCATCTCCTCGTTAAAGACGTAGTTAAACATAGCCACGTCAACGGAGTTCGCGGCAGCCGCAACCTTAACCAACTCAACCTCACTCATGCCGATGAGTCTCGGAACCAGCATGCCTCTAGCAATCCCCTCATAACGAGCCTTCTCGTCGGAGTATGGGTCCTCGGAACCCACTATGCTTGCAAGCTCCTCAAAGGAGTTAACGAACATGATGGACCTACCCTTAGGTAGGTCACTGGTTACCCTAACAAGGATCCTCCTGACCGATTCCTCACTATCCCTATTAAACTTCTTAAGCTCACTAAGCCTTGACGTTAAGGCGCATAGGGTGCACTCCGCGTAGTCTATATACCGCACGCGGGGGTTAATGGGTAACCCAAATAAAGCTTACCGCCACCCTCATGGCTAGTGAAGCGTAGTATATATGTGCTGGCCACCCAGTCCAACAGTGGGAAGACCATATTAGTCACGGCCCTACTTAGGCTAGTAAATAGGAAAAATAGGGTAGCCGTACCCTTCAAGGCCCAGAACATGAGTCTAAATAGTTACCCAGCCTTCAACGGAGGTGAGGTAGCCCTAGCCCAGGCGATGCAGGCCTACGCCGCAGGTGTTAAGCCAATTGTGGAGATGAATCCAATACTGCTAAAGCCAGTTAATGAAGCAGCGAGCGAAGTAATCGTGCTAGGCAAGCCCATAGGGCTGATGGAGTACCGTGAGTATAGTAGGAACCCCATAGATAAGTGGAGGATTGTTAGGGACTCGTTGCTTAAACTAAGATCCCTCGGGTTAATAATCGGCGAGGGAGCTGGGAGCGCCTACGAACCAAACATAACAAGCGACGTAGCTAACTTTAGGCCCGCCGACTACCTTAACGCGGATGTCTACATTGTACTGGATATAAGTAGGGGTGGAGCCTTCACAAGTGCCTTAGGCCTATACAACGCTATACCAAGTAGGTGGAGGGATTTGATTAAGGGCTTCATAATAAACAGGTTTAGGGGTGATCCAAGGATACTTGACGACGCAGTAAAGTGGCTTGAGGAGAAGACCGGTAGGAGGGTTTACGGGATCATACCTGAGGTTAACGAGGCACGCTACCTATGGCCAGAGGACTCCGAGGCCATGGTGGACTTCGGTAATGGATCAGTGGACGTGGCAGTAATCTCCTACCCAGGTATATCGAACTTCCATGAGTTCAGCGTTTTAACCATGGAGGATGTCCACGTTAGGTTTGTTAAGTGGCCGGACTCCCTCGGGGAACCAGACCTACTGATCCTACCTGGCGCCAAGAACACTGCACTGGCCATGGAGTGGCTCAGGAGGAGTGGCTTAGATGAGAAGGTGAGGAGGATGGCAGGTTCAACGCCGATACTAGCCATATGCGGGGGCTTCCAACTCATAACGGAGATTATGAGTGACCCAACTGGTATCGAGTTCGGCAACCCAGGTCACATTAAAGGGCTGGGGCTCGTGAAGGCTCAGGTGACGTACCATAGTGATAAGATTGTTGCACATAGTAGAGCCATCATGAATGATAAGTTGGTTACCGGCTACGAGATACGTAGGGGTAGGGTAAGGTATACTGGTGATGAACCGGGCATGGTGATTGTGGAGAGGAATGGAAACCCAGTTAATGAACCAGACGGCTATTTCAATGAGGATAGGAAAATCTTCGCAACGAGCCTACATGACATACTAAGTAACCCACACATTAGGGAGCTAGTGCTTAGGATGGCTAAGGGCAGTGTTAAGGTTAACTCATACTCATCCATAGAAGTCCTCATGCATTGGATCGACGAAGTAGCCCGCGTCGTTAACAACAACATAACCATGGACCTTTAGTGATGGGGCATGGATTACCTAATTAGCAAGTTATCTCAGTATTTCACTAAGCATGGCCCACGCCTACGTGATAATTCACCATACATTTCAAACTTAACCACCCTGAGATGCGCAGCCGCCAACTACTAACCCATGGCTGTTAATGCTAGTAGTGATTCTGACTTCTTCAGTTGTTTGGTTATTGGATCCACTTCCAGTGCCAGTGATTCAAGTGCAACAACACCCATTACCTTCACATCATCCTTTTCAGCAAAACAACAATACTGGTTGCCCTTTCCCCTAGGCATTCGATTACTGCCTCACCTACCTCCCTCCCCACTGTCTTACCCCCAATAGTCCTAAACCTCCTAACCCCACTAGGCTTCACGCCAATAGCCTCCAACCTCTCCCTCCTTATCCACGTATACGTACTCCCAGTATGACCCCTCCCCACCTTTTGGGTGGGTTTTCGTTGTGGGGGTCTCGTCCGTTACTCCCTCTACGGGGTTAATGGTTTCGTTCTTGGGGTGGTGGAAACAGTGGGGTATCGCCCCACCGGCTCATCTAACGTAGGGAAACCCCCTCTCGGGGGCACCACCCCAAGCACCAAACACCCATGCAAAGCTAGTCTTTAATAAAACTATCTCCATGAATCCCCATGTATCAACAATCAACTCAGCCTCAAAACACTTAGATCCATCCCACGGATTACAAACCCTAACCACAGCAACCGTATGCCTCATTGCAGCCACCTCTTAGCTTTAAAACTTAACAGGCGGGAGGTTAATAAACCCTGTAACAATGAAGTTGAACTTAGCCTTTAGGGTAAGGTTGCTGTTGATGAGGGAAATAGCTTTAGCTTGGTTAAGGGATCGCATAGGTGGGTTTAGATGCTGCTACTTAGGGATTGCAGGTACGTGGTGACGCCCACTGAGGATGGTGACGTTAAGGTTCTTGAGGGGGTTAGCATACTGATCAGTGATGACGGTGTCATTCAGCAGGTGGGTGATGTTGACGTTAATGGGGCTGAGGTCGTTAAATGTGACGGTGTAGCTATACCGGGCCTATTTAATGCACATACCCATCTGGCAATGACCATGTTTAGGGGGCTTGTTAGTGACCATGAACTTGAGGATTGGTTAAACGTCATATGGGGGATGGAGAAAAGGCTCACAAGTGACGTGATACTTAAGGGCTTTGAGCTTGGGTTAATAGAATCAATCATGAATGGCACATCCGCGGTGCTAGACATGTACTTCAACCCCGATGTTGTTGACCTGGTTGAGAGGTACGGTATAAGGGTCTTCGAGGGGCCGACCTTCATCGACAATTTAAGAGACCCTAAGTTAACAGAGAACGAGCTAAGGAACCTAGTGTCTAGGGTCAGGGATTCTAAGCTCATTAAACCCATCCTAAACCTTCACAGCGTCTACGCCAACAGCGAGGACACCTTAATGAGGGTTCGTGAACTTAAGGAGGAGCTTAACCTAAGGCTACATACGCATGTAAGCGAAACCAGGCGGGAGGTTTACACGGTTAGGGGTAGGTATGGCCTATACCCGGTGGAGGTTTTAAGCAAATTTGGGTTACTGGACTCATCAACAATACTAGTCCACCTTGGCTGGGTGACTAACTGGGAGCTGGAGCTTATAGTGAGGACCCAGGCCACAGCGGTGCATTGCCCATCATCAAACATGAAGCTGGCCACGGCGGGCTTCTTCCCAATTAAGGAACTGCTTAAGGGGACTAACGTCGCCCTCGGCACTGATGGACCGGGCACTGGGGATTCGCTGGATATGTTTAAGGAGATGAGGATGGCTGTACTGCTCCAGAGGAATAACTATTGGGACGCCAAGGCACTTACGGCTAAGGAGGCTTTGCTAATGGCCACGGTTAATGGTTACAGGTCGGTTGGGTTAAGGGGTGGTTTGATAGCGCCAGGTTACCTAGGTGACGTAACTGTGCTTGACGTTAAGGACCCAAGGATCAACCCCCTGAATAAATTAAACGTAGCCAATAACATAGTTTACTCATCTAACGGTGGCATGGTTAAGTACCTCGTGGTTAATGGTAAGGTTGTGTATGGGTCGCATAATAGGGAGGAGCTTATCGAGAGGGCACTGGTCATCAGCAGAGAGCTTAACGAGTACCTACGGGGCATGTTGAACGGCTAATTAAAGCTTAAATCCCCATTACAGGTTGATTAGTTGAGTAGTGTGAGGATACTGGTTTACTGGCCCTTCACTAGGACTAGGGGCATTGTGTACCTGCTATTATCAATCATAGTGCTGCCGGCCTACATGCTAAACCTAGCCACTGCCCTATCACTGATAGGCCTATCCTCATACTACTCAGCCCTAGTGGGGTTCCTGATAACCATCATTAGCCTAGTCATGAGTTCAATTCACGTGGTGATTTACGAAGTCAACACAACGGTCTATACCCCGGCGGTAACATCAATAACACTCTTCGGCATGACATTTAAAATACCCACTTTCCTGACCCAAGCCAGGAGGACAGCAATATCAATTAACGCCGGGGGAGCATTAATACCCGTAGCCGTCTCGGCGTTTTTAACATACATGCTTTACGTAAGGTACCCAGGCCTAGCGGTGCCAATAGTGGTGTCAGTGCTGGTTACCGCGCTCATAGTTAATAGAATCTCTAGGGTTGTGCCGGCTGTGGGGGTTGTGACACCAGCCATAGTACCACCCATATTGGCAGCTCTCATGTCATACATGGCAATAGCCTTAACCTCAAATGTATACATATTCGTAACCCCGGTGGTAGCCTACGTAACGGGTGTGCTGGGTACCCTAATAGGGGCTGATTTACTCAACATAAGCAAGGTCATAGAGGCGGCACCGATTATCGCAGATATTGGAGGCGCCGGTACCTTCGATGGCATATTCTTCACCGGTATACTGGCCGTCTTCTACGCATCCTTAATATCAACACTTTAAAGCAGCCTTCTAAAACCCACGTATGGTTCAGCGTAGGTTTAGGTTTGACGAAGTGTATACGCCAATCCACACAATTCACGACGCCACCCTGGTCATCGACAACGGCAGGATAATAGATATTGAGGAGGGTGGGCCCTTCGACGTGGATTACAGGGGTTACTTAGCGGCGCCGGGTCTCATAGATACGCATACACATGGTTGCGGTGGTATTGAGGTTACATCTATGAAGTCGATTAGTGAGCTCAGCAACCTAGCTAGGTGCTACGCCAGCTTCGGCGTGACCGCATTCCTACCAACCACCGTATCCGCACCGCACGAAGCATTAATGAGGGTGGCCGGCATTGTTAGGCAATACGTTAAGCAGGGCGATGGGACTGTGGGTAATGGGGCTAGGGTGCTTGGACTTAACCTGGAGGGGCCCTATATAAACATCAGGAGGAAGGGTGCCCAAAACCCCTCAGCAATAAGGCCACCTAGGATTGAGGAGTTTGATCAATACTACGAGGAGTCTGGTGGTTTAGTGAGGGTAATGACGATTGCGCCTGAGGTTGAGGGGGCCATGAGTCTCATTAAACACATGTCCAGCATAGGCGTAATACCAAGCATAGGGCATACCGATGCCGACTATGGGACAGTCATGAGGGCAATAGCCATGGGTGCCTCAAGGGCAACCCACCTTTTCGACGCCATGACTGGGATTCACCATAGGGAACTGGGTGCCGCCATGGCCCTCCTTGACTCTGAAGACGTATACCTAGAGCTCATAACAGACCTAGTTCACCTAAGGCCTGAGACTATACTATTCACCATAAGGCAAGCTGGGTTACACAGGGTGCTGGCAGTAACGGACTCCATGCCAGCCGCTGGCCTTGGGGAGGGTGAGTATGAGCTGGGTAGTTTAAGGGTCATTGTTAAGAATGGTAGAGCAACATTACCTGACGGAACACTAGCTGGGAGCGTGTTAACCATGGATAATGCCCTAAGGAACTTGGTTAAGTTGGGGTTAAGGTTAAGTGATGCCCTAAGGCTCACCTCAATGAACCCAGCCCTATCGATAGGTGAACACAGCATGGGTTGTCTTAAGCCAGGTTGCCTAGCCGACTTCATAGTCATTGATGACAAGTTAAGGCTGATGGCAACCTACGTTGGCGGCACCATGGTTTATGGTAAGTAAAGCGAGTGATTAATGATTAATGTATGGCCATATTACTTTTATAAAAATTGCATCATTAATCTATAGGTTAATATACAATTAATCGCATCGAGGAAATATTTAAAAGCAAATTGTGAAATACTCTGCTTCATGTCAATTAGTGAGGAGAATCTACCCTACAAAGAGAGAATAGTGTTGAATTCCTGGCCAAACACCACTAGTATAGATTCCTACAAGGCCATGCATAGCAAGAGCATAAGCAATATTGAGGACTTCTGGGCTAACGTGGCTAAAGAGCTTGAATGGTTTAAGCCCTGGGACAAGGTGCTGGTCGCGGACCCACAGCCCCCATTCTATAAGTGGTTTGTGGGTGGTAGGCTGAATGCCTCATACCTAGCTGTTGATAGGCATATTAACACGTGGCGTAAGAATAAACTAGCCATAATATGGGAGGGGGAGCCGGTTGACCCATCAGGCAACCCAATTGAGGTGAGGAAGCTAACCTACTATGACCTGTATAGGGAGGTTAATAGGCTAGCCTTCGCAATTAGGGATAAGTTGGGTTTAAGGAAGGGGGACACGGTGACCATATACCTACCAATGATCCCTGAATTACCCATACTAATGCTGGCCCTGGCTAGGTTAGGTGTAATATTCTCAGTGGTCTTCTCAGGGTTCAGCGCCCAAGCCCTAGCTGATAGGGTAATTGACGCCAAGTCTAGGGTTGTGTTCACGGCTGATGCCTTCTGGAGGAGGGGGAGGGTTATTAGGCTTAAGGATGTTGTTGATGAGGCGTTGAGGAATGCACAATTCGTCGAGAGGGTTGTGGTGTACAGGAGGATGAACCTCAAGGACACTCCAATGAAGCCTGGTAGGGATATTTGGTGGGATGAGCTATTAAGCGGTGTACCAGCCAACGCATACGTGAAACCTGAGGAGGTGGAGAGCGAACACCCACTGTACATACTATACACCTCTGGGACTACGGGTAAGCCTAAGGGCATTGTGCACGATACAGGGGGCTACATGACACTCCTCCACGCAACCATGAAGTGGGTCTTTGATGTTAAGGACACTGACGTGTACTGGTGCACAGCCGACATAGGCTGGGTGACTGGGCACAGTTACATAGTGTTTGGCCCACTCATGGAGGGCGTCACCGAGGTTATGTATGAGGGTGCTCCAGACTACCCAGCACCGGATAGGTGGTGGAGGATTGTGGAGAGGTATGGTGTGACAATACTCTACACATCACCAACAGCCATAAGGACCTTCATGAGGTATGGCGATGATTGGGTTAAGGGGCATGACTTCTCCACAATAAGGATAATTAACAGTGTCGGCGAGCCGATAAACCCTGAAGCTTGGAGATGGGCTTGGAGATGGCTAGGTAGGGAGAGTGTGCCCTTCGGTTCAACGTGGTGGATGACGGAGACTGGTGGCATATTAATAAGCCATGCACCTGGGCTAGCCCTAATACCAATGAAACCAGGCACCAATGGCCTCCCACTACTTGGAGTGGATGCAGACGTGGTTGATGATGAGGGTAGGCCTGTCCAGGGTAAGAGGGGCTACTTGGTGATTAAGAAGCCATGGCCAGGCATGATGCTTACCATTTGGGGTGACCCTAATAGGTATATTCAGGTTTACTGGAGCAGGTTCCCTGACATGTTCTATGCAGGTGATTGGGCTATTAAGGATGAGGATGGGTACATATGGGTCCTAGGGAGGGCTGACGAGGTCATAAAGGTGTCTGGCCATAGGTTAGGCACCTATGAGATAGAATCAGCCCTAGTATCCCATAAGGCAGTTGCCGAATCAGCAGTGGTGGGCATGCCAGACCTGGTTAAGGGTGAGGTCCCGGTGGCCTTCGTCGTGCTTAGGGCTGGTTTCTCACCAAGCAAGGAGTTGAAGGCTGAGTTAAGGAATTGGGTTAGGGAGGTAATAGGCCCCATAGCTGAGCCAGCGGAGATACTATTCGTAACCAAGCTACCAAAGACCAGGAGCGGTAAGATAATGAGGAGATTGCTTAAGCAGGTCTTAATAGGTCAACCACTAGGCGACACCACCGCACTTGAAGATGAGACTAGTATTGATGAGGCTAGGAAGGCCTACGAGGAGTTAAGTAGGGAATTAATGGGCCAGCGTTAAGCTAGCCGCCGTAAAGCCCTCTATTCCAGGGTAACCTGGGTATTAATGCCATTAAAACCGACCAAGTGTTGGCATCAAGCCGGGTAACCAGGCCCCTGGTTAAAATACCCACAAGCCCCATTGACTCACCGGCATTAGCATAGCCATACCGCATTTCCACTGCCTTCTCAAGCTCCATACCCAACTCCACGTTTCTAATTAAACTGGTGGGTATTGCAAAACCAGGCCCAATACCTATGGTCAGGTAACCGTCCCTACTCATGATTGCAGCCACAGGTATGTTTAGGTAAGTTAAATCACCTACCTTTACCAACCCAGTCTCAATACCAACAGCCTCTTCGGCTTCATTAACGGCTTCTAATGCCAGCCTAGCCCTCAACACTGCCCCATTGGTGGTTTCACTAAGGCCCAGCGGCTGCTGTGTCGGTGTCTGAACCTTAACGGGCCTTACATCCACGGTTATGCCGAACATTGAGTATGCCTTAGCTACGGCGTTAATCTTAGTTGAGTTGAGTGAACCAACGGCTATTACCCTACCCATGCCTAGGGACCCCTGGCCTCATCTATACACCTAGCCACGTCACCCCGGCAGTTGAGTATGATGTTTATTAGCTCCACTACCCCTTGGCCATCCTCACCCCTGGTTACGTACCTTGCAATACCCTTAACCTCAGGTAGCGCATTCCCCACGGCCACAGGTATGTCAGCTGCCCTAAGCATTGGTATGTCATTCTCGGCATCGCCGATTGATATAACTAGGCTTGGTTTAATTAGCCTCCTCAAAACGTTAATGGCATACCCCTTATCCACACCCTTAGGCATTATTGAAAGCATGTTTCTGTTAACCTCAAGCTTAACGTCAAATGAACTCAAAGCATCAATAACAGCCTTACTGTTCTCAGTGAACAAAGATACCTCACCCTCACTGAACCTAACGCCTAACACCGATAAATGAGCCTTAACCTCATCCCTAAGCCGCCACCATTGGGCTGGTGCATTAATAATCCTCTCACCACTAGGCTTAACCACTATTAATCCATTCTCAAGGGCCAGGTAGACCTTACCCATTAACGCACTAAGCCCCTTAACATGACGGGTTGCCCCGCTGGTTACCACTGCAAATGAATTGCCCAGGTTAATGAAGTTCGTTATGGCGTTTAAAACGTCCGCATTAACCGTGAACTCGCCATTCCTTTCATTCGCTAATGTCCAGTGGTAGTCGGCGGCAAGTAGTAGTCCACCCATAGTTACCTACATGTTGCGTTGATTTTAAAATATTCTTTCACGGCGATAGTAATCATGGATGAGTTAATTAGGCTAATCATTGAATTTACCACGTTACACATTGTTAATAAGCCCTGAGACAGAGGGGTAAGTGTGGATATTAAGGTTGTGGTGTTCGACACGAGCGCACTGCTATTAGCCATTGATGAGAGGATTGATGTGATTAGTAATGTTAAGGAGGCCGTGGAGGGCTTAATACTGCCTGTCGTGACGGCTAGCGTTGTTAGGGAATTGTGGCTCCTATCTAAGAAGGGTGGGAGGAGGGGTAAGGCAGCTGCGCTGGTGCTCAACAGGTTAATACCAGTGTACTTCTCAATAGCGTCATTGGATGGTAAGGCTGATGATGATGTGCTAAAATTGGCTAAGGAAACAGGTGGATTCCTAGTGACCTGTGACTCGGAACTTAGGAGGAGGGCTGAGAAGAGTGGTGTAACTGTCATATATTATAGGAGGGCCCTAAGGAGATTCACCACTTAGCTTGTTTTAACCTTCAACTCCTTTAAGGGGCGCCCTTTATTAGATGATTTAACATTCACTTAAGCTTAATAACCGGGGTAATTAATGTCCCTATTTCGCTTATGCTTATCTCGACTACATCACCCTCCCTGAGGGCTGAATCCTTACCTGGCAGTATACCTGTCCCAGTCATCAGTATTGTACCGTCAGGTACGGTATTATTCCTTATCAAGTACTTTACCTGCTCATCAATTCTCCTCCTCATTTGCCTAGTACTCACCTCACCCTCATAAATAACCTCACCACCCCTAATTATCCTAAGCCTTATTTGGAGTGAATAGGGGTCCTTAATCTCATCCGGGGTCACTATGAATGGTCCGAAGGCGCAGCAGCCATCGTATATCTTGGATTGGGGTAGGTACAGTGGATTCTCAGCCTCAATATCCCTAGCCGAGACGTCATCTATTATTGTGTAACCGAGCACCTTACCATCCCTAGATATTACAACACCCAATTCAGGCTCCGGTAAGGTCCAATTTGAGTCACCTCTAATGGCTATTGGCTCCCCATGCCCAACGCACCTATTCGCCGTGGCCTTGAAGAATATTTCAGGTCTCTCCGCGTCATAAACCCTCTCATATATGGTTTTACCACCTATCTTAGCCACATCACCCTCCTCAGAGTACCTCCTCCTAGAAACCTCATAACTTATCCCACTCCCCCAGACCTCAGGTGGGTCGTAGGGTTTAGTGAACCTTAAACCACTAACCCTATAATCCCTCTTAAAAACCTCGTCAATGTTAATCAACACCTCGCTACCTAGACTTACACTTAAACCCTTTGCATGGTTAATCAGGGCTAGGACTGGATCCATACCTAGTTCAAAGACCTTACCGTTGATCATGACGTACGTGAAGTTGCTGATACCGTTAGTTAACCTGAAAATTCTCATGAATGTAACCACGTAATTCCACTTTATAAGTATTATCAATCATAACGATGAGTTAAGGGCGAGAGTTATTGATTTTACTTAGGAAAAATATTTAAGCATTAAGGAGGGGGCCATTTATGCATGGCTACGCCAATAGGATAATATTCTTCGATTTAAGTAAGGGTACGCTTAGGGTTAATGGGGTTAAGGAGCAGTGGGCTAGGATGTTCATAGGTGGTAGGGGCCTTGGATTAAGGCTAATAATGGATATGAACCTTAAACTTCAGGATGTAAACCCATACGGCCCAGAGAACCCCCTCATAATAGCCACGGGGCCATTGGGTGGTACCCGGATCCCCCTAGCCACTAGGGCCATTGCGCTATTCAAGTCCCCACTTAACGATAGGTGGAACTACTCAACAGTTGGGGGGACGCTTGGGGCTTACTTGAAGTACGCAGGCCTCGATGCCATGGTCATCACGGGCAGTTCGCAAAAGCCTGTATACCTAGTGGTTTCTGACGGCAAAGTGGAGGTTAGGGATGCCAGGGACTTATGGGGGCTTGATACCGTTGAGACAGAGAGAGCCCTTAAACGTGAGTTCAAAAACTCAGCAGTATTAACCATAGGTCCAGCCGGCGAGAATAAGGTGCCGTTCGCCGCGATTAACCATGAGGAGTGGAGGCAGTTTGGTAGAACAGGTGGTGGGGCTGTCATGGGCTCTAAGATGATTAAGGCGATTGTTTTCATACCAACCTCAAGGGATGTTGATGTGGCCGACGCAAAGACATACAATGACTTGGTTAAGAACCTTGGAAAATTATCTGTGACTAACCCAGGCGAGGCGGCTTTAAGGGCCGGTGGTACCGTTAGGCTCATTGATGTTGGTAACAACATGGGCTTCTTCCCAAGCATATACTGGACCAAGGTAGTTATGCCTGGTTGGGAGAGGATATCCTGGGAGAAGGTACTTAAGGTTGATTACTTCATTAAGAATGGTGCATGCCTATACTGCCCTGTTGCATGCCATAAGGTTGTTAAGTCGAGTAGAGGTGAGTACGATTTGGAGTATGAGACATCCATGGCGTTAGGGGGGTTAACAGGCGTTAACGATCCAGAGAATCTAATTGAACTAAGTGAATTAGCCGATAGGCTTGGCTTTGACTCAATAAGCCTAGGTAACACCATAGCATTCCTAATTTACCTAGGTGAGAAGGGGCTTATCAGTAATGCACCTAAGTGGGGTGACTATGAGGGCATCAAGAAGCTGATATACGACACAGCCTACAGGAGGGGGTTAGGTGAATTGACTGCACTTGGCGTTAGGGGATTAGCCAAGAGACTTAACGCTGAGGACTTGGCTATTCACGTTAAGGGGCTTGAACCAGCTGGCTACGATCCAAGGACCCTTAAGGGCATGGCATTAAACTACTCCGTATCGGAGAGGGGGGCTGACCACCTGTGGACGATGGCATACGCGCTTGATATTGCTGGGCAGGGTGGTGGTAGGTTCGCCACAGGTGATGAGAAGGTCATGGCCGTTATGGATTATGAGGAGAGAAGCACCCTCTATGATTCAATGCTCCTCTGCAAATTCGGTAGGTACATCTACGACTGGGAGACCATGAAGAACACCCTTAATGCGGTGACCGGCTTTAACTACACCGTTAGTGAGCTCAAGGAGACTGCCCAGAGGATTATAGTCATGCACAGGTTCCTTAATGGCACAACCATTGAGCAGGATAGGCTACCACCAAGGTGGCTTAGGGAGCCCGTGGAGTATGAGGGTAAGAAGTATGTGGTTACTGAGGAGGAATGGCAGGGCATGGTTAAGAGGTACTACCAGTTGAGGGGTTATGATGAAAATGGTGTGCCTAAGCAGGAGACACTGGTTAAGCTAGGCATAATCAATAGTAATTAACCTCACGGACACCCTCATTAGAGGGCCTAGTTAACATTACCCTAGGCCTTAAACCTAATTTACGAAGCTCCCCCTCAATCTCCACCACATTGGGTTCATCCTTAAAGAAACCGACAATTGAAGGCCCAGCCCCACTTAGTATCACGCCAAGGGCACCATGCCTAATGAGCGTATCCTTAACGATCCCCCAATGGCCATACGCCTTAATCCTGTACGGCATGGCAACTCTATCATTCTCAATAACCCTTGAGAACAGTGATAAATCACCTTTAAACACTGAGGCAACCAGCTGGGCCACGCTAGCTATATTGGTAACTACGTCATCCAGCGTATAACTCTTGGGGAGTATACTCCTCATGTAGCCCGTGTTAGGCTTAGAACCCTCAATGACTATTAGCACGTATATGCCTGGGAAGTCGAGCCTAGTCACCTGCCTCACAGTTGAGTTAACTATCACCAATCCCCCAAATAGTGAAGCCGCCACGTTATCCATGTGCCTAACCCCAGCTGAAGCCAACTCACCATAGGAGGCAAGCTCCACTAACCCCCATTGGTCAAGGTCAAGGTTAAGTAACTTGTTCATCGCATAAGCCACAGCTGCAGACGTGGCGCCACTACTACCTAGCCCGCTAGCTGGCTTAATACCTTTGATCACCGTCACCTCAATCCTAGCCTTAACGCCGGCTAGCTCAAGTGCCCTATTAGCGACCAGGTAGGCTGAGTTATCGCTGGGCTCGTTAGGTAGCTCTGAGGCGTACTCACCATCATTCCTAATTACGACCCCCTCACCACCACTAACCCTAACCCTGACCACATCCTGTGGTGGTTTTATGGCTAGGGCCAGTGAGTCAAAACCTGGCCCGAGGTTTGCTATTGATGCTGGTGAGGAGACTATTAACTCCTCAGTACCCAATCTACATCACCCTTAAGCTCCTCCTGCTCAGTAGACACCTTCACTATTAACTCATCAAAATGCTCACTTAGATACCTCCACAGCTTCTCAATCTTACCCCTGAAAACTGGGTCACTTAGGCTATGTGGTATTAAGCCAACCCTACTAACACTCCCCCTAACCATAGCCCAGTGGGCCAATGACTGAATACTATAGCCATCCTTAACGTCACTCCACGTGACCTTCCCACTAAGCCAGTAAACTTCCCTGGCAAAGTTAGTAGCTATAACCCTTAGGAACCTCTCCTCATTACCCCGAATAATACTCATACATCTATCCCTATTGTTAAGTATATTCACCAGCCTAGCTAAGTTAACCCTGCTGAACAGTGTTAGGTTTGTTATTGCACCTAGGTACCTCTCATCCGATGCAAAAGCCTCACACCTCTCATTAATGTACAGCCACAGTGCCGTGGCTATTGAATCAAGAACCCCCCTCAGGAATCTCTCAACCAACTCCTCATCGCTTAATTCCCCATCCCCCATATTTACTAACCCAGCACTTAACATTTCCTTAAGCTTACCGTAATCCACAATACCTGCAAATACTAACTCGCCATTAATGAATATGCTTGGTACAGACCTAACACCCCTTTCAAGGGCTAAGTGAGGGTCAATTGACGTGTCGTAAACCTTAACGTGCTGTAAGTAACCCCACTGCTTCAGTAGCCTAATCAACGTGTGGCATGTTGAGCATGTTGGATGCACAAACACCTCAACGTCCATGGCTGGGATTGATTAAACTCTATATGGTTAATAAGTTTTACTCCAGTTTTACCAGGGCTATACTACATTGAGTATTTTGTGGTAAATAATTTATATAGATAAATGTATTAAGTGAAATTGAGTGTACAGGTAATAATATAAAGATTTATAGGGTATGTGATAGTTAATTAGATTCATGAAGGTACTTAGCGTTAACCTGAATACTGGGGATGTGAAGGTTGATACTGTTGAGGCGCAGGGCCCAATAACACTAGGTGTTAGGGTGCTTAGTGATCAGAGAACCTGGGATAAGGATCCACTTGACCCAAGTGTACCATTCATAGTGGGCATAGGGCCCTTTGTTGGTGGTAAATTACCGGGTGTCCATAGGGTTATAGCAGTCTTTAAGAGCCCAATGACTAGGACTATTCATGTTGCTGCAATTGGTGGTGTTGCCTATAAGTTCATGGGGTCAGGCATAGATGCCGTGGTGGTGACCGGCCGTGCCAGGGAGCCAACGGCACTATTCATATCAAGTGATGGCGTTAAGCTGGAGAATGTTAACCCAGTGTACTCCTACGGTGGTTATAGTGGAGTCTACGCCTTCACCAAGTACCTCATGGACAAGTACAACGATTTCTTCGTTAAGTACAACGCGAGGGCTATAGTTGTCGGTGAGGCTGCCTTAAGGACATACAATGGCGCGTTGTTCTCAATAGATGTTGACCCAAGGAAGTCCGCCTTCAAACCCGGTGCCGAGGATACAGCAGCTAGGGGTGGCCCAGGTACCGTGATGGCTAGGGGGCATAACTTGGTCGCCATAGTGGCTGGTGGATCAGTTAAGGCTAGGTATGTTAAAGTCACAGACATGAACCTAATAAACAAGCTAAGTATGGATGCCTTCAAGAAGCCGTTTATCCAGGTTATGAATGAGAAGACCGTTAAGTACAGGTTCGACCCAACCATGGGGACGGGCGGCACCTTCGGCGTGAATTACCCCCACTACAGGGAGCTTTTGCCACTCTTCGGCTATAAGTCAATATACATGCCTAGGGAGCTTAGGGCCAGGCACGTTGAGGAGATAATTAGGCTATTCTGGAAGCCCTTCAACGATGAGGTGTTCGTCAAGAGTAAGTCCTGGTACAACTGCGGCGACTTCGGGTGTTCGGTAGTTTGTAAGAAGGTTTGGAGGGGCAAGAAGGTTGACTATGAGCCATTCCACGCCGCAGGTCCATTCATAGGCAACTACATATTTGAGGAAGCCGTTAAGCTAGTCGACCTAATAGACCAATACGGCTTCGATGCCATTGAGATGGGGCACGTGGTGGCATGGGTCTTCGACTCAATTGAGAATAGACTACTCAAGCCTGAGGAGGTTGGGTTAAGCGACGAACCGGTCTTTGACCCACTCGAATTCAACCCTGAAAAGGACTCGCCTAAGAACGCTAAGCTGGCCAGTGAATTAATCAATAACCTGATTAACAAGTCAACGCAAGTCCTATCGATAATAGCTGATAACGGCATTAGGGTTGCTGCTAAGAGACTCAACGAGATGTTCAGGGATAGGGTCAACTCAACCGGTAAGTCGTTCAACGACCTAGTGGTTTACGTCGCATACGGTGAATCAGGCTACATAACCCCGAACTTCTACTGGACGCCCGGCATGGTTGCGCCAATGTATGTCCTTGGTAGGTATTGGACTAACTACGCCAACACATTCATGAAGCCCGAGGACTATGCCAAGTCAGCCCTGGAGAGAGCCATCAACGAGGCCTTAATCGACGACGCAGGTATATGCAGATTCCACAGGGGGTGGGCTGAACCAATACTGGATAAGATGTACGGCGAATTCACGGGCATGAAGCCCAACAGGGATATTTACAGGCAGATAGCCGAGTACTCCATTAAGGCGAATGCCCAACCGGTGCTTTGGGAGAGCAGGAGGGCTGCCGACGTGGTGTCTGCATTAGCAAGGGAGATTGGATCCAAGGAGTGGGAGTTTAAGGGGTGGAATGATTACGTTGAGTGGTGGAATAGGTATAAGGCCACCTTAGATAGGATGCTTAACGTTGCGTGACGCTGTGTTTAAAATTATGAAAGTCAATCATCGGGTTATTGATTATTGAACTCGGAATTAGCCTCCTCCCACTCATTAATTATCCATGATGGTGTAGCCAAGATGGCTACGTAGCCACCGAAGGTCTTACTTAACGTTAGGCTTTCCTCAACACTACTCGGTATCACAACTAGCTCTATCTTCCTGCCCCTCAACATTGTGGTTAATTTAAATATCTCATCCTCCCCTACATCCTCGCTTATCAGCACCACCTTAGCTATACCCTTCTCGATGGCGCTCATCACGTTATCTCTACCGTAAACTATGTAGTCAGGTTTCTTAACGGCTATATACATCACCTCCTCCATAAGCTTCTTAGCCCTAACGTACTCCGTCTCCTTGAGCTTATCCTCAGCACCCCTAATGGCCTCAAGGACACCACTGATGTCGGCGCAGCATGCAGGTACTATGGCTATTACCTTATCCATGAGCCTACTGTCTAACCCACCCTCCTTAAGGAAATCCTCCTTTGTCGGACCTGGACCAGCTACAACTATCCCCTTGAGGTTCGGTATCTGTAGGAGTATCTTGTTGGCATCCTCGGCCACGAGCTTATAGAATGTCTCAGCCAAGTGCTCGGTTTGCCTCTTAAACCTCAGTGCTGATTGGCCACCTGCATGATGCTTGTTGGGTACAAAGAACTCAACCTTATCGACAATCTCCCAGTAACTACCCTTAAGCAGGGCGATAACAGCCTCACCCCTCTCAATAACTATTATGCCGAAGGTTGAGGATGATGCAGATATCATGTCCTCCAGTAGCTCAGTGTGGAAGTGAGTGTCGCACACGTACTTGTAGGTGTTGATTTTATATGGGGGAATTACAGCATACATAACCCACTTGTAGCTGCCAGGCTTCTCCATGTGGAAGCCCCCAAACACCGCAAGGCCGTTGGGAGGGGCCTTAGCGGTGCCCTTCAGTGCATTTATTATCCTCTCCAACGCGTCTTGAACATGAGTCCTCGTGGTCTTATCCTTAATGTTACTTGCGACAGACCACTCACTCCTAAGCATGTTGAGTACATCGGGTATTGGCCTATCGCCATTAATGTAAAGTGAGATCAACGTTGTTGCGTATCCCCTATACCTCTTCAGCAACTGGATTATCACCTTTAACTCTTCTCCATCGGTTATTCCAGCGCGTCCACCTAAGACACCATCACCACCATCATTAATGGGTTTATAAACCTTTCCCAGCACGATCTCCACGTTTTAGGCTATAGGCCACGCAGATTTGAGGTAATTAAAGAAATGGTTTATTAAGGTAAGAAACCCTTAACAACAGTATGGGGTTAACCGGGGTAGCTGACTTACCACTACACGAGGGGCATGTACCACCCTGGCTATTCAGCAGAATGACTAAGTTATCTTCATTAATAATTAACCTAATGATTGATGAATATGGGGTTAGAGGGACGATTAAAATGTTCAGCAATCCCATATTCTTCCAGTCATTTAACAATATAATAGGCATGGATTGGGATTCATCAGGGAGCACGACCATAACCACCGCAGCCCTTAAGGTGGCCTTAAAATCGGTTGACGTTGGGATCAAGGTTGTTGGGGGTAAGGGGGAGCATGCGTTAAAGGTTCCTGATGAGATAAGGAGCCTTGAGGGTAAGTTCAATATAAACCCGGATGAATTAATAACGGCGTCAAGGCTTGTGGCTAAGGTTGATAACGTCGCCCTACAGGATGGGCATAGGCTGTACCACCATGCCATGATCATTGGTGAGGATGGTACATGGGCGATTGTTCAGCAGGGGTTAAACCCAGAAACCAAGTATGCTAGGAGGTATCATTGGTGGATGGAGACGAACTTCATCAACAACCCACATGAGGGTATTGTGGGGGTGAAGGGCGACGGCGCCCTTAATATGGTGAGTAGCGTTAGTGAAAAGGCACGTTCAACAATCATCGACATCGTTAGCCAAGATTTAAACAAGGTGAGTAGGGATCTAGCTACGGTTAAAGCCATCATCAAGAGTCGTGGTAATAGATCGATACTAAGCTACATAAATGACGAGGGTAAAGACTGGGAACAGACTTACTATAATCCAAGGCTAAACGTAATCATTAACAGAGAGTTAAACATTAATGAAGATGCCCTAAGGAGGGCTAGGGGAACCTACAACTTCAGGGACCTACTGCTCACCAATGGCCTAGGCCCAAGTACAATGCTGGCCCTAGCCCTAATAGCACAGTTAATCTATGAAGCCCCAGTTGACTGGAACGATCCAGCTAACCTTGATCCGAGGAGGTTCACCTTCGCCCTGGGTGGTAAGGATGGGTCACCATACCCGATTAACAGGGAAGTTTACGACGCAGTCATAGATATATTAAGTAGGCTGGTAGATAGCATTAAGAGGGATGGGGGCCTAAAGCCATACCTAAGGCACCTAGCTAGGGTTGCTAAAAAGCTTAACCTACCTGTTGACCTGGTTAAACCAACTTATTAGTTTTTAAATCACGCAACCTTATACGTCCTATCCTTCTCATCGTAAAATAGCACTATTGGAGATGGGTTAAACAGCGGTATTACTATGGTTTCCCTCGTTTCGCTTAGTGCCGATGCTTCATCTACCTTAGTGCTGATGCTGCTTCCGCCATTTAACTGACTCCCCATGGCCCCTAGTTTACCACTTATGGTTTTTATTGACCCCCTTATGCTCATTCTTCTCACCTCAGGTGCATCATCCAGGTTAGGATTTATATAGCTTACTGGTTTATTAGGTGGATCCTATAAATACACCCCAATAATGAATATATACTATATAGATTTAGGCCATGTTCCTCAGCGTCATGTTGAGCTTGTTAAAGCTTCTCGTACCTAATCACGTCAACCCCCAGTAGCCTTGAGAACACCGACACCTCATTAACGTGGTTACCGGGGACGATGACATGGTGGTTAGCCGGCGCATGGTTAAGTATGGTTGAGGCATCGAAGTTAACCTTAACCTCGGCTTGCGTCCTGCAAGCATTCATACCAAGGCTACCCGACCTCACTAATTCACCTGTAAACACGAATACCCTGCTGAAGTCCTGCGAAACAGAAACCGCTGTTACCATGTTTGCGTCTATTTTGGCTGATACTGAGTATGGGTTACCGGATTCGAAGTGCGTAACCACCCTAGCCGACTTAACCATGTTTAACGCTATTGTGCAGTGCGACATGCGCACTAAATTCCCCTCAATATCATTAATGTTGGCTATCCACCCACTATACCCGGTTAATGGGTGAAGCAGCATCATTAGGAACAGTGACCTTAAGTCGTATTCACACGCCGTGAGCTTACCCTCCTCGTTAAGCTTAGCCAACGCTAGGCATGGGGTCACCCCATGCTTTATTAGGTATGGGAAGCAGTTTAACGCTAAGGCATCATAGACCTTAAACATGTTGAGCAATGCAACGTAAACCTTACCCACGTTAATCAACTTATCTAAGGGGACCTCGAAGACGAGTCTATCAAGTATGTCGTCTATGAATGCCTTAGCCTCATCAACCTTAACTTTATTCACAAGGTCCTCAAAGGTATTCATTGGTATGGTGTCGACCCTTGCGTTAAACCTATCCTCAAAGGATTTCCCAATAGGACCCTTGTCACCTACGCCCACTAACGCTACCCTTGAGCCATTAATCCTCAACACAGCCTCAATGGCATTAACAATTTTCTGCAATTCACTTAAACTACTTAAGTGATACACCAATGCATTAACCCCCTCGCCCTCAAGCATTGACCTGGCTGATAAGGCTGAGGCTAGGCTATTGTTAGATGGGTAAGATAGCAACACCGCATTTTTGATTTTATTAGCAGCAGCAAAGTGTTTAATCATTCTGCTAACACCTCCAGAAAGGATCAGTAGGACTGGTGTCGAGTCACCTACATTAATACCGCTGGCTTCATCCTCACTGTAAACCACTGCATCCACACCACTAGGTACACTAACCCTACCTCTATGTAGCGGTGAGGCAAAGGCTACTACCTTAACCTTACCCATGGTTTTATCAGTTCAGCTCAGCTTAATTAAACTAACCTTACTCGAACTCTATAGTTGCCGGTGGCTTAGGCGTCACGTCAAACCCAATTGAACTCACTGAGTCGTTTTTAGCTAACTCCTCAGCCACCTTAATTAAAATATCCCTACCGAGCTTAGGTACATCAGCGGTCATGTAGTCTGATGTCGTGACGGCCCTAATGGTAACAAAGAATTTGCCTCCCTTAACCCCTCCATTGCTTACCTCATATATGACGTGTGTTATATCCGTACCGTAGGTTAACCTGGGGTACAGGTTGAAGACGACACCCCACCTATTTAACTCACCACTAACAACGGCGATGCGGCCATATTCCCTTGAATCACCCTTAACCCCAGTACCCTTAACCTTAAAGGTCTCCACGGTTAAGCCGCGTCCAAGGTCCTTAACCCTCCTACTCAACTCCTCATCGTAAACCCTCTCATCCTCCCAGGCCGCGGCGAACCATTGGCTTAAACCAAGGTTGGCAAGACCATTCTCAACAATTTTAGTTGACCATTTAACAACATTAAGCTTCTCCATTGTTAACAAGCCCACTGCCCTTATGCTTAAACCTGGGCCTGGAAATGGCTGCCTATCAACTATGCTAACCGGCACACCGAGGAACCTGGCTAAGGCCCTAACCTGGTCCTTATAAAGCTCCCTGAGGGGTTCAAGTAGCTTAAAGCCGTAAACCCTATCCGTTTCAATACCTATCTGCGCTAACACGTTGTGCTGGGTTTTTATTCCACCAACAGTCTCTATCCAATCTGGGGCTATGGTTCCTTGAACAAGCCAATCACAGCCATTATCCCTAACTAACTTAGATAAGGCGCTGTAGAAAGTATCCCTAAACCTCACCCTCTTCTCCTCAGCATCTGATAAACCCATCATTGCTCTGTAGAACTCCTCCCTAACGTCAATTAGCCTTATGGGCAGTAATCCCCTTAAACTTTCAATAACCTCAACGGGTTCATTAATCCTCATGAAGCCTGTGTCGAATAAAACAGGTATTAGCTTATCATTAATCGCAAGCCTGGTTATCACAGCGCTGGTGGTGCTGTCCACGCCACCACTAACGGCGGCCACAGCGCACCTTATCTCCAGCCCCCTAATCTCGTTAATGATTGCCTTGGTGAATTCCTCGGGAGTGAACATGAGTCTATCTTGCAGGTTTTTATTTAAACTTTACGTTGACTTAGAGGTGAATATTTTAACTTTTTGCATTAAATAATCTCATAAATAATGCTGGAATTAACGACACAGTTCAACGAAGTTCCTCAATATGACGTCACCAAATTGAGTATGCTTAACCTCAGGGTGAAACTGAACGCCATACCTCCTAATCCTCTCATTAGCCATCGCCTGAACCCTAACGGTACCACTGTGGGCTAGTACAGTGAATCCCGCCGGCTCTCTCTCCACACTCACATTGTGGCTTTCCCACGCTGTGAACTCTTTATCAACACCCCTAAGTATAGTATCCTCATCATCAATGGTTACCCTAACACCACCAAATTCTGGCCTGTTACTAGTCAACACTCCTCCATACTCATACGCCATCAATTGATGGCCAAGGCATATGCCTAATACCGGCCCTGGGAACTCAAGCACATACCTCGGTGCATTACCTAGCCTTGGTAAATCACCAGGTATATTCCATGAACCACCGCTTATTATTAGACAGTCTAGTTCCCTTGTAATAACGTTTAGTGGCTCAATGCTGTTAATTAGCCTAGCCGTGAAGCCCATGTCCTCGAGTCTACGTTTAATCAGATGATTATACTGTCCACCGAAGTTGACTACACCTATAATCGCCATATACCATATATGATTAGACGATTTATTATTTAAGCTTAACGCACCAGGGCGGTTAACTGCTGAGTTGGGCGCCCCGTAACCATTGATAGTACCTGGTCCGGCTTATTGTAGAATAGTTCAACTATCTTAGCTACCCTATCCAACTCCCTAATATTGTTATCAACCATCCACCTGACTATGGCAGCCCTAGTCTTAATGTCATCAATGACGTCGCTCGGCTTGACCCCCCTCTCCTCTGCAATATCCTTAACCAAGACGCTTCTCTCCAGGTAAGCCTCATGCTTATCCACTGTGGGGTTCCATTTAAACACGGTTACGAATTCAACATCACCATTGTTAAGCACAGGTTCACTAACCTCAATGACCCTCCTCGCAACCCTCTCACGGCCATCCTTCATAATCCTAACCCTCCTAATCATGATGAAGATGTTCATTGATGGTATGTAGGCTAAGGGTATGTTCATGGGTGGGCTTAGCAGCCTATTCTTAGCTGCCTCAAAGCTCTCGGCATGCATGGTAGATATACCCCCATGGCCTGTTGCAACTGCTTGGAAGAGGACATAAGCCTCCTCACCCCTAACCTCACCGACTATTAGGTAATCTGGCCTCATCCTTAGCGTCGCCTTAACCAGGTCGAACATTGTTATCTCAGCTGTTTTCTGCGGCCCAAAGGATAACCTGGGCACCAGCCTAATCCAGTTTTGATGCGGTAGCTTAACCTCCGGAACCTCCTCAACGGTTATGATCTTCATGTTCGGCCTGATGAACGTAGCCATGGCGTTTAGGAAGGTCGTCTTCCCCGCACCAGTAACCCCTAGAACCATGAACGACTTGTGGTAGTCCATCATCGTCCAGAAGTAGCCCGCTATCTCAGGGCTGATCATACCATTGATGACCAGTTCGGTGAAGGTGAATGGATTCGACCTAAACTTCCTTATGGTGAAGGTTGATCCACCTGGCGAAACTTCACGCCTATAGGTTACCGCTATCCTTGACCCATCCGGCAATTGGGCATCCACGATGGGTGTTGCCACGGATACATGCCTATCTGCCATGTGTATCATTTTAACGACCAAGTCATCTATAGCCTCATCGCTAAGCGGTATGATGTTCGTGGGTATGCTCTCATACTCCTTGTGGTAAACGTAGATAGGTTTCCCAACGCCATCAGCCGAAATATCCTCAATGTTCTCATCCCTCATTAATGGGTCAATTGGGCCAAAGCCCAGTAGGTCACGCTCAAGGTAATAGGCCAGTGTGGACTGCTCGCTGGGTGATAACCTAAGGTACCTCCTGTACCTACGCACCACCTCCCTAACCTTATTGGCTAAGAACTGCCTAACCATGCCTGTGTTCGTTATGTTTTCAGGTGGGGGCAATTCATCCATTACGAATCTCAGCAATTCACCGTAAATCCTCCTTTCGCTGGGTGTTAGGGAGATCTCATCGACGTAGTACATTATTGAACCCGTCTCCGTGTTCTCCATTATGTTAGCGTATGCATAGGGTTCATTCAACGGGTACCTCTCAATCAACCTATACTGTCCCTTAACGTCAATTATCCTCTCGAAACCAAGGCTAACGCTAGACATATTACACTAATGTATAGAGCTAGAGTATTAATACTTTACTGTCCTACTTAGAGGACACTAAGAATACATGAGGCATCTCCCGAACTAAACCAGTGAACCACTAATCATGTAGAGGGTTTCGCCTAAGGGATCGAGATCACGCAAAATGCATACTGCTGAAATAACTTAATTAACTGAGGGGTGGTTAGGTTATTAGAACTTGAATGAGCAGGGAGGGTGTTAAGGTTAGGGTACTTGCATTATTGACAACGGCGGTGTCGCTACTGGCCAATTTAACATTCTCCCTACTCGTAACCAGGAAGCTTGAGACCTCCTCGCTGGGGGTCCTTAATATAGTCAATGGCGCCGTGATAACGGGCTTGATAATACAAACCATAGTGTCCTTCATGGCCTCCAGGGTTACTGCTAGGGATGGTAAGCCAAGCATCCACATGCTAACTCTATACCTATTATCAGGCCTATTGGGGTCCCTTATAGCGTTACTCTACGTTACTGGGGTTTCGTGGAGGTTTAGGCAAATTTACCTTGAGGTGGCTTACCTAACAGTGGCCTCAACCTTCGCCAGTTACCTGCAGGGTTACGTAAGCAGCATCCTCACGGTTATTGATAGGGTTAGGCTTCAGTGGATGGGTCTTGTGACAGCGGTTGTTAAGTTAGTATCCATAGTTTACATAATGTACAGTGGGTGGAGCTTGTTCTCAGTCCTAGTCTCATCAGTGGCTATAACCCTCTCTGCAGCCGCCTACGGCCTCACGTTCATCATAGGTAAACTAAGCAACATAGGCACGCTGGGTAAGTACCTTAGGGAGACCTTGGCGGCTTCATGGGTGCCGTTGATTGGGTATGGTGCGGGTAACCTAAGGAGTATGGACTCCATAATAATAGGTTACGTTGGTGGAGTATTTGATAACGCCATGTGGCAGGTTCTAACAGTTCAAGGTAAGGCGTTGGGTTTAGCCTCAGGTATTATCAACGTAACCTATGGTGAATTGTTAAGCGGTAAGGAACTTGAGAGGAGGTTTTACGTAGACTTCCTGATTCTAACGAACGTAACCATAATGCTCTCCCTATTCATAATACTCTACGAACCGTACATCGTCTACTTCCTTAGGCCACAGGATTACTCATTTATACAGTACCTGAGGGTACCAGTGATCCTACTGGCGGTGTCAACGCTGATCTCAATTATTAACCAGTATTATTCATGGGTTATGCAGGGTGTGGATAGGGTTGACTTCAACGGTGAGGTGACGTTTAGGACGTACGTGGGTAGCCTGGTCTTCCATGCCCACTTCGCCGAGTTCATACTAACGGTAGTGTATGTGGCGTCAATATACCCACTGATAGAGTTATCCAGCGCCATCAAGTTACCATCCCCAGTAATCACTGGTGTATTACTAGCCTCAATATTATCCACAGTGGTCAGCCTAATATACAGGTTTACGCGCTTGAGGACTAGGCACCCATTAAACATTAGGGCCAGGTTAATTATTACTGACGTGGCGGCGCCGGCCATAGCTGCATCCGTGTTAACCTACGTTGAATCCGCACTAATGTTATCAGCATACCCACCCGTCAGAGGAGCTATTGCCGAGTTAATTAGAGTTACCGCCGGGGCAGTGTTAACATCAGTAACGTACCTAGCAGTGGCTTTGATCTGCTCCAGCAACTTGAGGTCATTATTAGTTACGTTAATTAGGTATATTTCAGGCGCTAATTCGAGGGCTATGACCTCTCCCCACCCTTAGGGGTGGGGGGTCACCGGTGTGCCCGTGGAGCCACACACCCAGCATGGAGGCGAGGAGGGGCAAAAGCGAAAAACCCACCCCTCTAGGACAGGGCAGTTGATACACAGCGCGCCAGGGGTATGGTTGTTTTGGGGGAAAGGTTTTTAAGAGGTTTAAAAAACATTTATAAGATTAAAATGCCGAAGGAGCCAGTGTACAGGATAGAGAACATAGTGGCGACCGTAAACCTAGGGGTTGACCTAGACCTTGAGAAGCTTGCCGAAGTTTTACCCGCTGCCGAGTATAACCCTGATCAATTCCCAGGTTTAATATTAAGGTTCCAGAGACCTAAGATTTCAGCATTAATATTTAGGACTGGTAAGATGGTTTGTACGGGTGCTAAGAGCGAGGAGGAGTTGAAGAGGGCGGTTAAATACCTCGTTAAGACCCTTAACCAGCGTGGGGCCCAGATTCAGAATGACCCTGAGATACAGGTCCAAAATATAGTTGCCTCAGGTAACCTACACGCCGATGTAAATATTGAGAAGGCGGCGTTACTGCTGGAGAACTCCATGTACGAGCCTGAGCAGTTCCCAGGCTTAATATACAGGATGAGTGACCCTAAGGTGGTTATCCTCGTGTTCAGTTCAGGCAAGATAGTGTGCACTGGGGCTAAGAAAGAGGCTGATGTGTCGGTGGCTGTGCATAAATTATACGACAAGTTAAAGGAAGTGGAGGCACTGTATGTTGTTGAGGAGGAGCAGCAGTATGAGGAGGCGTAGATGACGTGCATAAGGGGTAATGTATACGTTGCATTAAATTGGAGGAAGGCGCTCGGTAGCCTATTTAGCCATAACTTAATCTATGAAGTAGAGGACTCCGAGTTAGAGGAGGCTTACCCTGTAATTAAGGGTGGGAGAATAATGCTAAGGGCCAGTGGTAGGTTCATAGTGAATCAGTGGAGGTTAATAAATAATGTTATTCATAATGCTGAATGGGTCCTAATCAAGTCCATGGATCAGTCACCAAGTCTCCTTAAGGCTTTAAGCAACTCCCTGAGACCCGCCAATGTGTCGTATGTAGTTAGACCCAGCACATATTTAATTGCACACGACTACATTAACGGTGACCTCTACCTGGAGCCCACCAGGGATGAAGCCTCGTCGACGGTTCACGTGGTTTTAAGGGGCATTAAGTCGATAAATCTATACATACCCGAGCACGGCAACCTAGACGAATACTTAATATACAACATACCCATGGACAACGTGAGGAACGTGATATTCAGTAACGTTGAGCTTGTATCAAGGTTTATTGCTGTTAATGCTGTGTTTTGCCGTGGTGGTAAGGTTAACTGCGAGTGTTCAGACCCAGTGGACTGTGCCTTAAACTGCCCAAGCATGGACTTATCAATCTACACCCCGATTAGGTAAGTTACCTCGCACGTTGATTCACCGATCCTGGTTTTATGGGGTTAGGTTTATTTAGGACTAAATCCTCAGTCTAAATTATGTTAGCCACATCTAATAAAATAGCTGCAATAATTGATAAATCTAGGAGATTAATTTGGAGTATTCTTGGGCCAGGCTGGCTTGTTATGCTGGCTGATGTTGATGCACCAAGCATATTAACGGCAATGCAGAGTGGTTACTCCCTAGGCTACCTAATGGTACCATGGCTAATTCTACTAACCATACCGCTTTACCTAGTCCAAGAATTAACAATAAGGTTAGCCATCGGTAGTGGTAAGGGGTTAGGTGAGGTTATTAAGGATGTTTACGGTAAGTGGATTGCGTTAGCATCACTGGTGCTGATGATGGCAATAGATGGGGCTGCGTACATTGGTGAATACGCATCAATAGCAGCAGTGGGCAGGTTATTCGGCATACCAGTTGCCGTATCAATATTAGCCGTCCTAGTCTTCCACACAGTAGTCATAATGCTTGGTGGGTCATATAAGAGGGTTGAGAATATCCTTCTGGCCACATCAGCCTTCATACTGGTTTACCTGGCTGCATTCATCATAATAGGTATTAATCCCCATGCTCTATATCAATCGCTAACCCGGATTATTAACCCCAGGTTGTATGGTGATGAGGACTATGTACTACTTCTATCAGCCAACGTAGGTGCCGTAATAATGCCGTGGATGCTTTACTACCAGGGCTCAGCCATAGTGGACAAGGGCTTGAAACCACAGCACTACACCCATGAGAGATTTGAAACCGCCGTTGGCTCTGTGGTTAGTGAAGCTTTAATGGTTGCAGGGGTCGTGGTGGGCTTTGCACTCAGGATCAATAACGGTGACTTGTACGGCTTTCAATCGGCATTAATGTCAATAAAAATGATTATGGGAGCTGCCTGGCTATACGTAGCCTCAGTGGGTATGGTAGCCGCAGCCCTATTGGCAATATTCGTGATAAGCATGGGGTTCTCCTATGGGTTGAGCGAGTACCTGGGTTCAAAGGCCGGCTTTAGGTATAGGCTTAGGGATGCTAAGTTATTTTACGCTTTCTTCGCAGTTGAGGTTATTCCAGCAGCCCTAACAGTGCTCGTAACCCCAAACCTAGCCCAGGTAATACTCGACGTAATGGTGTTCAACTCCATAGCCTTAGCCATGCCGCTGGTGCTGCTTATAGACTTAACGAGACGTAGGGATGTTGTGGGTAGGTATGCGATAGGTGGGTTGAGGGCCGTTGTGCTTTACATTTTAACGGCCCTAATACTGGGCCTTGGGGCATACGCCATTATTGGCGCCCTTTAGCAGCATTCATTGTTAATCCTCCTAGCCTCCTCCATAATCCTCCTAATAACCTCCTTAACCCTAGCCTTAACCTCATCCTCACTACTGCCTGATGCAGAAACCTCGATCTCAAGGGTTGGTTTACTTATTTCTATGCCCCTTGGGTGGCTCTTAATGTAGACTGAACCAGCATTAGCCCTCATTAATTCGCTGACTATGGGCGCAAACGTGCTCTCCATGATGCCCCTTATGGTCACCGACTCCTCGTAGTAGTACCTACCTGGCACCCTTATCTGCGGGAGCACCTCGTCTAGGATGGCCTCCATTTCAGCTGGGACACCTGGGAGGGCTATAATCCTCTTACCACTGTATTCAAGGTAAACCCCCGGCGCTGTACCCACGGGGTTTGGTAATGGCCTTGCGCCTCTGGGCATGTAGGCCATTTTAACCCTCTCTCTAGTTAACTCAACGCCAAGCCTATCATACTTACCCTTAACCATGCTGTACGCCTCCTGGTTAAGTTCAAGCTCAAGATTAAGGGCCTTAGCCAACCCCTCAACGGTCTTATCATCAAAGGTTGGGCCGAGGCCGCCTGTGGATACCACAAGGTCAGCTCTGCTTATGCCATCCCTGAAGGCCCACACAATCTCATCTATATCATCGGGAACAACAACCATCCTAATAACGTCGTAGCCAGCGTAGGTCAACACCCTACCAATGTGGGCGGCGTTGGTGTTAATCGTCCTACCCTTAAGTATCTCGTTACCAACCGTGATTACGTAGGCTTTCATGGTCTAGAAGAGGCCTAAGAGGGTATTAAGGGTTTCTCAAGGCACTTCACATAGCCGTGAACACTCTTTAACGCTATAATGCCGCGAAACCCTTATTAACGCTGGCTTAATTGTTTTTGTTGATTCTAATGGAATAGTAGTTGAAGCGGAGGGCCTAGGCAAGACATACGATGGCGTTAAGTGGGCATTGAGGGATGTGGACTTAGATGTTGATCGAGGTAGGTTAGTTACGTTATTGGGGCCTAATGGCGCTGGTAAGACCACCCTGGTTAGGATATTGACCACTGAGCTTAAGCCAAGTAGGGGTAGGTTAACTATACTTGGTGAGGATGCCCTAAGGAACCCTGAGAGGGTTAGGCACAGGATAGCTTCAATACCCCAGGAGGCTAAGCCCATATACTTCGTGACGCCCTACGAACTCGTCTTCTCATACCTAGTCTTCAGGGGGTTCTCAATAGGTGACGCCAGGTTTGAGGCTAGGAGAGCGCTTGAGGAGCTTGGATTATGGGAAGTTAGGAATAGGGTAATGAATAACTTGTCTGGTGGGTACAAGCGAAGGGCACTGGTCGCCATGGTCCTGGCCAGTGGTGCCGAGTTGATATTCTTAGACGAACCAACGACTGGCCTCGACGTCTTCAGTAGGAGGAGTGTGTGGGATGCGTTGGCTAGGCTTAAGAGCGAGTCAACGGTGGTGCTGACCACGCATTACATTGAGGAGGCCGAGTTCCTAAGCGATGAAGTTGTGGTGATGGATAATGGATCCGTGGTAACCAGGGGGACCGTTGATGAACTTCTCAGTAAGGTTGAGGGTGAGTACGTCGTCGAGGCCTATGGCCTGGATAAACCGGTCTTTGAGGGCTACAGTTACGTCAAGTTGAACAACAGGTACCTCGTTTACGTTAATTCAAGTGAGGAGTCCTCGCTGGTGGCTAGGGAGTACGCTAAAATGGGTGGTAAGGCGCTTGTGAGGAGGAAGACCCTTGAGGATGTGGTTATTAGGCTTGTGGGTGGGTGGTCCAATGATGAGGCTTCAGGCGATTTGGACTCAGATTAAGCTGGTAGTTGTCTTTGCCTGGCTATATGGATGGCTGGCTGTGGTTAGGGAGCCGTTTTGGCTTGTCTCCTCCCTCCTAACCCCAATATCCATAGTGGTGATTATGACGGTATTCGGTGGATTACATTACATGTACTTTGGCCTACTCGGCGGCTTGGCAATGGCGGTTAGCTCAAGTGGCGGCTTCACGATAATTGGCGATGCAACTTACCTGAGGCTTGAATTGAAGTTCCAGTCAATGCTGCTGAACACCAGGCTTAACCCAGTATCATACACGCTCGGCCTGGCCCTATCCGAACTGACGTATGCCCTGCCGGGTTTAGCAGTGTTCATACTGCTTATACAGGCTATGCTACGTGAACCCGCATCAATTTACCTACTCGCTATATCGGTACTAGCCCTTGAGTGGATTGCCGCAAGCATGCTTGGCTTCACACTATCAACACTTCTGAATGATGTCAGGTATGGCTGGTCCCTGTCTGGGATACTGGGCTTCCTGCTGGGTACCTTACCTCCGGTATTCTACCCAGCTTACCTACTACCCACACCATACATAGCCCTAGTATCACCAGTCAGCATAGCATCCACAGTACTACAGTACCTAATGCTGAAGGTTAATTACCCATCTACATTAATTAGACTAGGTGTACTAATTCTACTGGCCGAGGCGCTGGTGTTTACGATGATCGCATTTCGTAAGTCAAGGTGGAGGAGCGTTAAGTAACATTACCTTAACCAACACTTAACAGTGGCTTCACTGTAACTTGGCGTAGAGGGCTATTAGGACTAGGGTTATTGATACATTTATGAAGAACATCATGTACAGCGTCATTATGTAGACTAGGCTAAGTGTAACCATGCTTAGGTAAACCAAGTAAAGGTTAACCAATAGGTCGATAACCAACACAACAAGCATTAGTCTTTGGGCCGTCGTAGGCTCCATGCCTATCATAACTTGAACAAGCTTAACCAGGAGAAATATTATGGCTAGTAGTAACGTCAGCATTGGTATTATAATGTATGGGAAGGCTAAGGCGTTGATGCCGTAGAGGTACATAATGGCGATGACCATTATTGTCTCAATCACCCTAACCACGGCTAGTAGTACACCTGGTTTAAGCATCAATGGTCATGCAAGTGACCCTTTTTAAACATGAAGTCTAGGCGCATCGTGAATTGGCTGATTGTAAGCTGATTGTAATTAGGGCTGTTAATCCGCCTCGAGCAGGGCATTTATGAAGTTAACCTTGCTGAACTTGCTTAGGTCGTCGTAACCCTGCCCAGTGCCCAGGAATATTATAGGCTTCTTAAGTTCGTAAAGCAAGGTCAATATGACGCCGCCCTTGGCGTATGCATCAACCTTAGTGACTATGATGAAGTCAATCGGGATGTACCTGCTGTATGTCCTGGCCACCTCAACGGCGTCGTTACCCATCAAGGCATCCACTATTAGTATTGACGCATCGGGCGACGAAACCCTGTGAACCTTCCTCAACTCCTCCATTAGGTTCCTATCCGTGTGCATCCTACCTGCCGTATCAACCATGACAACGTCTATACCCCTAGCCTTAGCATGCTCAATTGCATCATAGGCCACTGAGGCTGGGTCAGACCCGTAGGGGTGCTTAATGACCCTAACCCCAAGCCTAGCCGCATGCCCCTCCAACTGCTCCACAGCCCCAGCCCTATAGGTATCCGCAGCAGCCCAAACAACCCTCATACCCCTCTTGAGGAGTAGGTTCGTTAACTTTGCTATGGTAGTTGTCTTACCGTACCCATTGGGACCCAGGAAGAGGAGCACTATGGGCCTCTTACTAACCTTACCTATGAAGTCCATGAAGTCAACGTCAGGTATGTTGGATAGTAGGTTCATTAACGAATCCCTTATGAGAACCTTAACGTGGCTTCCCACGTCCCCGAACCTAGGCACCTTAACCCCAATTAACCTACCCCTCAACTCGTTGATAAGGGCCTCAGTGGTGTCAAGGGCTACATCGTACTCAATTAACTGGTTCTCGAATTCACTGAGTATTTCCTCCACGTCAGACTCATTAAGTTCCCTTTGGGTTACGGCATCCTCAATTGCCTTGGCTAAGCTTGAGAAGGCTGACTTAAGCTTATTGAACATGGCTATGGACCAGCCTTAGGCCCTACTGTACCCTGCCGGCGGGCAAGTGAAGCGTATATGGCCGTTAACAGGTCCCTTAACTCATTACTGCTCCTAATGGCCTGAGCAAGCTGCTCCTCAAGTCTCTCCCTGGTTGCGTTAAGTTCATTAAGCCTATTATTTATCAACTCAATGGCCTGCTGTATGGGCATCTCCGCTACGTAATCCTCCCCAATATCCACAAGTACCCTGGTGTTGTCCTTAGCGTCAGCCTTAATATACACGCCGCTGCCTATCGTGACGTAGGAGTCACTCACAGCCCCCTTGCCCAATTGCTCAAGAACTGCCTTGGCATTGTTAAGCTCATTAATAGTCATGTTAACCACGGTTAAGTTCTGCGACAATGTGTTAACCAGACTCACCAATTCATTATACCTCTCAGCCAACTCCTCAAGTTGATCCTGGGTTATCACTAACCTGCCCCCCTGGCTCATGATCACCACACCACTAGCCTATCCATACTCAGCAGTTGCCTAATGTACCTATCCTTAACTTCATCAGGCTTAACCTCGGCAACGGACTCAATCTTAATCAAACCCCTCGGCACCTTATGATTCCCACCAATCCTACTGTAAACCTTCTCCCTAGCCTCAGCCTCACTGATGGCAGTAACCTCAATTCTAAATTTCCTCCAGGTGTTGGTGCTGTCCTTAAATCGTCCTGAGACCGCGTAAACCTTAACCGTAGCCATAATCAACTCAGCATCAATACCGGACTTTTATAAGTTTTCCAGCTCAATCCACCTCCCCTAAGGGGACTTAGACTCAAACCTAGCATTAAGCAGCTTAGCTGCTGACCGATAGGTTACCTTAGGTAAAAGGATCTGAATGAGGCATAATCGTTTTTAAGGAGGGGCCCCTATCACTTCTGTGGAGGATGTTAAGTATAAGGCTAGGTTCGTGTACGCTGAGGACTACGGCACGGGTTACTTCAAATACGGCCCAATAACCCTGGGTGAGGTACCTAGGATAATGCCAAGCAGGGGTCTCCTACTGAGGGATCTGCCCGAGAGCATGAAGCTGCTGGTGCCTAGGGACGTGTTAAGTAGAGGTGTTGTGGTGGGTGACGAGGTTTCGAAGTACCTCAGCTCACTTAGGGACGCAATAAGGAACCTGAAGTACCCACTGCACGACGGCATAGTTAGGAGGGAGGATGAGGATGCCTGGAGGGTTGTCAAGGAGATGACCAGGTTCACGTTATCCCAATTCCACACGGAGGCCTCAAGGCAGGGTGACTATAAGGGGTTCCTAGTGGTGGCGGCCCTATCAGCCCTGGCGCCAGACTACATGAAGGAGAGGTTCATCGAGGTGCACAGTGAGGTTAATAGGGAACTTGGGGGTGGGGCCGTGAGGGCCGTCACGATAATTGACCAACCCTTCGCGGTGGCCATAGCCGAGAAGGCCGTCACGTGCATAGTCATCGAAGCTGGCCACGGCAATACCCAGGTGGTCCCCATAAGCTACGGCCCAATTAGGGATGGAATAGTGGCCCTGAATAGGGGTGGGGCTGAGGCCAACGCCATAACAAGGGAGATTCTTAAGGACGCCGGCTACAGTGACCTAGCTAAGGATGATTACGTGGTTGAGGTTGTTAAAAGGGAGATTGGCCTAATACCCAGGGACCTTGATGAGGCCATTAAGAAGGCTAAGGAGGAGCCCAGCAAATTCGCGGCCTCGGTTAAGGTCAACCCACTCGTCACCATTGAGCTTAAGGAGTACTCGTGGATGAGGTTCCTGATAGGTGAAATACTCTTCAACCCAACCCACGAAATATTCAGGAGCTACACTCAGCAGGGTAGGTTAAGTATAGAGGACGTTACGGTTGGTGACATGGTGTTCCACGGGGAGATGAGCCTATCAGACGCCATAATAAACAGCGTCAGGAGGACGCCAGTTGAGATTCAGGATAAGGTCCTTGAGAACGTGATACTCAGTGGTGGTTCATTCAACTGGAAGACACCACCTGAGGGGCTTAGGGATGTTGCAGTTACAAGTCCCGAGAAGGTTAAAATAATGATTAGTAAAATATCACCAGAACTAGCCGAGAGGGTTAACGTTAAGTTGGTTAACGACCCACAGTTCAGCGTCTGGAAGGGTGCGATAGTGTACGGTTACGCATTACCGCTGAGCGTCAAGTGGAATGAGAGAACAAAGGAAGGGTGGTACTTCCTTTAACCGTCTAGGCACGGTAATTAATCATAATAAGCTAGTCCACCAGGTTAATAACCAAGCCTTCAACCTAGCCTACACTATAAATCCTCTCCCATACCTCTACTTTTCAGGACGCTCAACTACACACGGCATAAAGTTGCATCACTAATACCAAGGTACCCAAGAAAGCTGACTCCCTAAATGATGATCAAATATTTAACTTATAGCACATGGACAAGTATTATGTAGATAACTGAGTTATTACTTTTTAAATATTACTACTCTTTGAATAAAACTTAAAAACCCTAAGCGATTAATGGTACTATGTCTGGTAGTAAAATACTCTACCTGCTACTCACCACGGCCATGGTAGTAGTCTCAGTGGCTATGTTAAGCATTAACGTTGCCAATGCCCAACAATCATACCCAACATACACCCTTGAGGTCACTGCACCCTGGTACTACTACCTGGTCACCCCCTGGCCGGCTCCATGGTGGAATCCGTGGGCTCCAGGTAACCTACTGTACCCAGCTGGTACATGGTCCCCATTAGCCGCCTTTAACCCAACCACCAACGAGTTCCTGCCTATACTGGCCAAGTCCTGGGAGGTGATTCCGCAGAATAGGACGATTATAGTTTACCTTAGGCATAACCTCTACTGGTTCAATGGCTCAGCGGTGATACCGTTCACCGCATGGGATGTGTATGCCCAGTTCTACATAAGCGCCAAGGCCTTCAGCGGCTGGGCTCCCTGGATCAGCCCCCAGAACGCCGACAAGGACATCATAGTCCTCAACAACTACACCATAGAGTTCCACCTTGACTACTGGTCACCAACGGAGTGGATATGGATGTTGATAACCTGGATTGAGACCCCATGGCCAGTTTGGAGGCCCATTGTTGAGAAGCTTCAGACCATGAACGCCAGTGAGGCCTTGGCGTACAGCAAAAACATCACAGAGTTCGTCGCGCCTTACTGGGGCCTTGCCCCATACTACGTTACGAGCGTTACCTCAAACTACATAACTGTTAAGCTTGAGCCGGAGTACTTTGATGGTAAGCCGCTCCTGGCCTCATGGAATGATGTGTATCCGTACCACACCTGGCAGTACTACCCTGAACTGGAGAATTTCATAACCTTCTCAAGCTACTCGCAATTAGCAGGCCTAATGATAGCACATAAGGACTTCTACGTGTTCGGTTGGGCTGCACCATACTCAATACTCCAGACCGTGAACAAGACCGGCCTATACGGCTTCGTTATAATGCCTGACATATCAGCCATTGGCCCCTCTCTCCCACTCTACTACCCGTGGAATATTCCTCAGGTTAGGCAGGCCATCGCATACGTCATAAACAGAACCGCTGTAATATTAACATGGGGCCCAGTGGGGGTGGTTTACCTACCCTACTGGATCCTAGCCCCAATGCCAGCTCCTAATGTTGCCCCTGGTTTGTACTTAACCTTCCCTGAGAGTATTAGGAGCATTGTGATTAATTATACTGTTAATTGGACCTATGCAGCCCAACTGCTTGAGTCAGCTGGCTTATATTATAAGAATGGGCAGTGGTATCTGCCTAATGGGACGCCACTAACGTTAACACTATACACAGATGGGCGTCTCGACTGGTTAACCATGAGCTCTGAGATCGCCGCTGAGCTATCTAAATTCGGTATACCAACTAAGATAGTTCAAATAGAAACGGCCACATACTACACTGAGGAGTCATCATGCCAGCTACCGGACTCCGTGGACTTCGTCTTCGCTGGTGGTAATAAGGGTGGTGTGGATACGCTTTGGATATACTACACGATAGCCCAGTGGACTGCCTACACACTATTCACTGGGGCGTGGTGTGCGCCAGGTACTACTGTGCCTTTTGCATTCCCGAACGTTGTTGATAATCACATTACTGGTTGGTATTGCCAGCCGGTTACGACTAATCTACCCATACCTAACAATACCATAGTCTGGTGCGTGAACTCAACATTCGGCTACATAAACCTAACAAACTGGGAGAACGCAATAACAGCCGCTACCCCAGGTACTGACACGTATTACAATTTAATTAAGGTGTTTTACTCATGGTTCGAATTCTGGGTACCTGCAATACAAATCGGTGAGGCGCAGATAGGCACCGCCGTGTATCCTAAGGATGCCGTTGACCCATCATGGGCGTTAACCTGCATGCCTGTGTCAAACCCCAAGTACACAATGGCAGCGTACTCCACGGAGTACGAATTCGGCATCGGCTGGGGTGGCATAAAGGATGCCTACAGCTTACTTTCATACATGGGTGCCTTCGCTCCTCCAGGTCAGATACCACCATTAGCCCAAGCGATTATTAATGGTAGTCTTTGGACTAAGACGCCTCAATTCGCAGCTTTCATTGGTTTGCCAACGCCGGATCCTGAGTTGCAGGCTTGTGTGGCTTCATACTTCCACACAACGTACACGCCAGTAACAACATCAACAATCACCACGTCCACGACAACGACAACCACTACCACGACGACTACTGCTGTTAGCACTGTTACATCAACGGCGACTGTAACAAGCACAGTAACCACCACTGCAGTATCAACAACCACAACAGCAACAACAGTAACCGTAACAAAGCCAATAATAAGCACAGCCTTAATAGCAGGAATAGTGGTTATTGTGATTGTTGTTGCGGCGGTGGCTGCTTTGATAGCATTAAGAAGAAGGTGAACATAGGTTAAACCCAACACTCAAAATCAAAATTTCCCTCATCTCTTCTCCTTCTTCCCTTCTAACCTGGCAGGGGAGGTTGAATGGCTTGGTGTCTTGAAATGGGTATTTTCTTTTCTTCAAGGCTTTGCTGCAATAATCGAGTATGATGCTTAGTTTTAAGGTTGATTCCATAACGTTATTCGAGCGTTATTCAATTACTACTGGTTCTACGCCCCTCCTCCTTAATGCGTACTCCACCTCCCTGACGTAGTCTCCGTAGGCCATTACCCAGTGGAATCCCCTTAACTCCCTGGTTAGCCTCCTCCAGTCACCCTCAATTTGAAGTTCAACCTGTGTCCTGCATGCTGGGTATGTTGGTGTGTCCACTATCTTACCTCTGAAAATTACCCACACCCTGCCGTTGAAGGCTGGGTTAACCACCGTGACTAACTGGCCTTTCCTCATTAAAACCCTTATAGCAGCGCCCTCATCGGACTCGTAGTGCGTCACAACCTCAGCTGGCTCGGGCTCAACACCACTCATCCTCCTTGGTGCTGTGCAGTGCGCCATTAGGACTACGCCGTTGTGTGGGTATGTTGGGTTACCGAAGAATACTGGCTTACTTGTTATTAGCCTTAGCAGTAGGTATGCTGGGATTGCGACGAAGTCACCCTCACAAATACCAGCATAACCCTCATCATTAAGCACACTGTAGCTTAGGCATGGTGGAGTCTTAGCTATCTTAATAATCGTGTTCATGCAGCCTGGTGACGTGACCACATCGGCATTATACCTCCTCATAATCCTCAGTAAAGCCTCCCTAAGTATGAAGGCCCTCTCAACGTTAACAATAGGTACCTTAACCGTTAAGCCACTTGAGGATAGGTAATGACCCATAGACCTCTTAACGGACTCCATGGCCTCACCACTCGCCTCAACAGCCTTAACCTCACCCTCAAGCTCACTGTAGGGCACAGTCACTATGTCTAAACCCCACACCTCCCTAGCCAATTCAGCAGCCCTAGCCCCAACCTCCCAACCACCAACACCACCAATACTCACAACCCTCAAACCACTCATATTCCTGAGGGCGTAGAGGGCCCTAAGCCTAACAGCCAACTCACCGTAGTCATCAACAACAACGTCATCGTAACCCAACCAGGGTTGGGCAGGCTCATCACTAACATTCATCCTTATGAAGCGTGCGTGTATGATCTCATGCCAAAGGTAGTAATGACCACTCCTATGCCTAAGGAAGACGAGTGTAGGCCTCCTTGAGGCCAAGGCCCTAATGTGCTCAACCCAACCACCGGCTGCGTAAAGCAGTACAACGTCACTTGAATCCACCTCACCCAAGACACCCTCAATATCACTTAAACTACTAACTGCTGAAACACCCCTAAACTCAACAGGGACACCCACGGAGGATTTGAGTGAGGCCAATTCACCGTTAATCCTAGAAACCTCACCATCAACATCAAGCCCATCACCCCAATTCCTCCAACTACTCAACCCAACCCTAACATACCTGGAGTACAGTAGCACAGGCTTAACAACAAGGGGCGAAACACGCATAACACCAAACCCCCAAAGCCCTAATAAGCATCACCCTCTTCCATGGCTTCAATATTAACCTCTAATTGGCAGTTGGCCTTTAATGCAACTGGCTTAGTGAATCCAGGCGCCTAGGCAACATTAATGCTCAACACTCCGAGGATCAATGGGCTTCAGATGTCCTTGAATGCAACCCAGCAGTGTTGAGACTTGAGTGTTATTATGGTTTTGTGCTGTGATTCGATGTATCGAGTGTTATTGCCAAATTACCGTAAGTAGTAGCCGTAGCTAATGCTTAAAAATGCTTAAGGGGCCTTGAGTTATGGTTCGCCTGCCTGTTGTTTTCCTGGAGCCTCCGCTTGGTGCTGTTGGCTTCCCGGGTGGGCCCAGTTTCAAGTATCTTCAGGGTAATGTGCCTAAGGATGTTGAATCCATGTTTGAGGCCTCCTTTAAGTGGTTTGAGGGTTTTGAGTCTAGGGTTTTGGGGAGGCTTAAGGCTCTTTACCCGGACGCGGAGTTCACCCCATACTACGCTAGGAGTATTGATGACTTGGAGGACTTTCTAGCCAAGGAGGGTG
>NZ_LCTF01000063.1 GCF_001663375.1 Caldivirga sp. MU80 | reverse complement strand
AACTTGAGGAGGTTGTTGAGGAGGCTAGGAAGGGTGAGGTCGTGATTCCGGAGCAATCAATTTACCTAGGGAGAGGTAGGGAGTTCACCTTTGATGTTGAGGACATCCTCAAGTTCCTCAGGGAAGCGCAGCCGGAGCAGTTGGATGTCTTTAGGAGGGAGTTGTTGAGGGAGTTAAGGAGGAGGAAGAGGTTGAGTGAGGAGGTGGATAGGATAGAGGAGGAGGTTAGGAGGTACGTGAAGTCCCTCGGGATTTACGTCCCATTCGCGATACTGGATTACGATAGGTTCAAACTATGGGAGAACAAGTACCACTTCATCTTTAAGGCTGAGATTGGAGCGCACAAGTACCTCGATGAGTACGAGGGCACACTTGACGAGTTGATAGAGCTCTTTAAGGAGGTCGTGAGGAGGGAGTCCAGGGAGATTTCCAAGCTCATCAAGAGGGCTAGGAGTGAGAGGGAGAGGTGGATTAGGGAGGTTGGCGGCTTGTCGGAGTTCCTTTCCGAGCTTGAGTCCCACGTGATTGAGACAGCCATATTAACAATAACAGGCCCTAAATTAGCTAGACCAAGCACCTGGAGGGGACTCGATGATGGAGTCATAATAGCCATGGGTATGGGGTTGGAAAAAGCCGGTGATTTGGAGGCAATTAAGTGGGATATAACGAGGGTAGGACCAAGCGAGTTCGTCTATGGGGCTCACCCACACCTATGGCCCGAGTTCTATGGGTGGTTTGTGGAGTCCCTAAGGTCCAATGGGGTGTTGAGTATTATCCTGAGGTCCTTCAGGAAGGAGGTTGACGAGCTCACAGGGCTACCGGTTAAGGAGTTGAGGGGCTACGTGGTTAGCATGAGTGGGGGTAGGATCACGTATAGGCAATTAACAGCCAGAGAACTATTTGAAGCGCACACAACAGACCCAGTCACTGGTGAGCGCATCGAGCCCGAGCCCGCAGTAATCTACTGCGGCCCGGGTGATGATAGGATATACTCGATACGCAGAGCATGACACCTAAGGTGGTGCATTATCCTAATTAACGCCCTATTACTTAAACCCCGAATTATGTGAAGTCTCGGCGTGAACCTAATACCAAGCCTGGCCGCCATGGGTTTCATGATTTCCTCATCCTTACGTATGCATTCATCACGTGAGGTGCATTGCGACATTAGGTAAATCCTATCCCTGGGTATGCCAAATTTATTAATGAACCACAGCACTTCCTCTCCATCTTTCTGGTTCTCAATCACGAACTTAAACACGGCCTTACCACTAATCACGAACTCCCTAACCGCTAACTCATTAATTCGAACCCTCATTGGTAGCCCAGAGTTCGAGAGCTTTGGCGATACATTGAACTCATCTACGTAATTAACAAGCCCATTTGGTGGTATCGTACCGTTCGTCTCAACCTCAACATACCAACCAAGGCTCTTAATCATCCTTAATAACGGCATTAATTCATCGAGCCAGAGCAACGGTTCACCACCTGTAATAACCAGGTGCCTAACCTCGTTACCAATACTCATAAGCCTTGAGCAAACATCATAAACACTCATATCAACGCCACCACGCCAGGAATACTTAGTATCACACCAAACACAACGTAAATTACAAAGAGCTAGGCGCAGAAACACTGCCTCTTTACCTGCATTTGGACCTTCACCTTGTCTTGACCTAAATATTTCAACGATCTTCATATGCCTTGACCACTCAAGTGGCACTTCTTCATAGTTAATTTCAGTGATATCCTGTTTTTCTGGATGTCGGTCATAAGCAACATAACCCACTGCCTAGAGAAGTTAAAATTTATTGAACGTTTAGCCAACCAACTTAGGTCAGGTTTAATAACCTGCCTCTGGACGTGCGCTTGTGTGTACAATAGGTGGTGTATTGATATTCGGTGAGTTAAGTAAGGAGAGGGCGCAGAAGATTGAGGAGGTGCTCAGGATGGTGATTATTAAGGGCGAGGAGAGGGGTAGGGACAGCTTTGGCGTCGTCTCGGTTAAGCGTGACGGTTCAATCACGGTATTTAAGGAGAGGGGTAGGCCAAGCGATGCCCTGAAGAGGATCTCAAAGATAGTTGATGCCGACACTGTGGCTGTGATCTTCAATAATAGGGCGGAACCGACTACGGAGTACGTCCAGGTGAAGACGCCCGATGATATACAACCCATGATTGGTGAGCGCATAATCGTGGCGCACAACGGTACAATAGCGAATGATAAGGACCTGGAGATCAGGTTCGAGCTGAGGCGAAGGTCAAGGATAGACACGGCCATCCTACCACCCCTACTCGAGAAGCTTTGGGATGGGTCGCTCGAGGGCCTTAGGGACGTATTGGTGAGGTACGTGGTCGGTAGTTACGCCCTTGCTATAGCAGACAGGAAGAGGCCGGGTAAGCTCTGGTTGGCCGTTAATTTTAAGCCGCTGTACCTTGCGTGGTTAGAGAATTGAATGCCATGTTCTTCGCAAGTCTCGATGATTACCTGGTCGATGATTGGGACAAGCCCGTCTGGGAATTACCCGTTATTAGGAGGGTTGAGCCGTACAGCGCGGTCGAGGTTGACGTTAATGGTGGCTGGAGGGAGATTACGTTGAGGGATGAAACTAAGAAAACGAAGAAGAAGGTCCTAGTCATAGCCAGCGGCGGTCTCGACTCCACGACAGCCGCCACATACCTGCTAAAGCAGGGTTACGAAGTCGCGCTACTACACTTCAACTATGGCCACATAGCCGAGGGCCCGGAGGGTAGGGCGGTTAAGGAGATAGCCAAGTTCCTCAATGTACCGTTGATCGAGGTCAACATGGACTTCTTCAGGGTGGTTAGGCACTCACCACTCCTTGGTGATGGCGAGATACACAGGGTTGATGAGGGTAGGGAGGGTGCTGAGTTTGCCCACGAGTGGGTGCCAGCGAGAAATTTCGTGTTCATAGCCTTGGCAACAGCCATAGCCGAGGCGTATGGGTATGATTACATAGCCACCGGCATAAACCTTGAGGAGAGTGGTGCGTACCCCGATAACGAGATGGAGTTCATACGATTACTAAATAAGGTCCTGCCCTACGCCGTTGGTCCGAACAAGCATGTCGAGTTATTAATGCCCGTTGGGCACCTCGTTAAGCATGAGATAGTGAGGCTGGGGCTTAAAGTTGGCGCACCACTGCACCTAACCTGGAGCTGCTACGATAAGGGGCCGAAGCACTGTGGTCGGTGCGGCCCCTGCTATATGCGAAGATGGGCCTTCAAAATAAACGGTGTCAGGGATCCCGTCGAGTACGACCTACCCACGGAGGTCGAGGATGAGTTCTGGAGGGGCACCAAGCCATATACGGTACCTAAAACGCCAAAATCGG
>NZ_LCTF01000062.1 GCF_001663375.1 Caldivirga sp. MU80 | reverse complement strand
TAACCAACCTCGCATTCCTCTCGAATAGGGTCAATAATACATCATCGAGCTTATAAATATCATTGGGATCCCCAACCAAAGATGTCCACCTGAAGGGTCCACGACCCTCCTCAAACAACGGTCTCATGTACTCCATCTGCCCAGGTATTTTGAACGCGTCCTCCACCCCAGCATCATATGCCTGCTTCCTCAGATTATTTCCGTACTCAAAGGTAACCGCACCACGCCTCTGGAGCTCCAGCATTAATTGAACGTGCTTCTTCATGCTTTCCTTGGCCATGAGTATGTACCTATCCGGATCACTCCTCCTCAACTGCTCAGCCTGCTCTATCGTCAGCCCCTGTGGTACGTAGGACAGCGGGTCATGGGCTGGGGTTTGGTCTGTGAGTATATCGGGTACTATGTTATCCCTAACCAACCTCTCAAGTAAATCCACTGCATTGGCGAGTACGCCAATGCTTGTGGCTTGCCTCCTCTCCTTGGCATCAAGTGCCATATCGATAGCCTTATCGATACTATCCGTCCAGGTATCGAGGTAACCAGTGTCAATCATCCTCCTAATCATCCTAACATCTACATCGGCAATCAAGGCAACCCCACCAAGCATCTTGATGGCTAGGGGTTGGGCACCACCCATGTTACCAAGACCGGCACTAACAACTAACCTACCCTCAAGGGAACCACCGTAGTGCCTATCGGCTGCTGCACCGATGGTCTCGTACGTACCCTGGAGTATGCCTTGGGTTCCGATATAAGCCCAACATCCCGCGGTCATTTGGTGGAAACTTATTAAGCCCTTGGCCTCAAGATCCCAGAATATTTTCCAATCAGCCCACTTAGGCACGAGCATCGCATTACTCATCAACACCCTCGGTGCATGCCTACCAAGCCTCCAAATGGCCACAGGCTCACCGCTCTGTATAACTAACGTATCCTCACTATCCATAGTCAGTAATGAATCAACAATAGCCTCAAAATCATCCCAATTACGAGCAGCCTTACCGGTACCACCATAAACGATTAAGTTCTTCGGGTCCTTAGCAACCATGGGATCGAGAACATGGAACAGCATCCGAAGAGGACCCTCCAACTGCCAATCCCTACTATGAACATGAAGCTCAGGTCCCTTAATAGCCCTAACAGTCCTCGTCTCAGGATCATAGTAACCGGCCGATATCAATTCTTCAATAGGCCTACCCCTATACCTCTGCGGAACAGACATACCACGTTAATAAATAGCGTGCTGTTTATAAACTTTAACTATAGTAAAACTTATAAAATAATCTTAGAGAATTATATCATGGGTAGTGAAGTTAAGCCTGTAGGCATATTTAATTGGCGTAATGTGATAGGTTCAATGCTTGGTTGGGGTATGGATGCGTACGACTTTGTAGCCTATGACTTCACGGCCCCTATAATTAGGGATCTATTCTTTAGCCAACTTGGTTCATTGGGGTCTATGCTGGCTACGTTGGCGGCCTTCAGCTTATCACTGGTGGTTAGGCCACTTGGTGGCCTTTTCTTCGGTAATTTGGCTGATAAAATCGGTAGGCGTTATGTACTTTACGTAACCATGCTTGGGGCTGGTATATCAAGCTTCTTAATGGGTTTCCTACCAACCTATGCCCAAGCTGGGTTGGCGGCTATAATACTGCTGCTTCTACTGAGATTCGCGGTGGGTTTCTTCCTGGGTGGTGAGTACTCATCAAGTGGTATCATGAGCGTGGAGAGCGTGACAAAGTGGAGGGGGTTAGCCAGTGGCATTATGCAGGCTGGGTTCGACATAGGGATATTCGGCGTCACCTTCACGTACACGGTGGTTGCCACTTACCTACCTAACGCCATGTACACAATTGGCTGGAGGATCGTCTTCTGGAGTGGCATAGTGACCACAATACTTGCCTTCGTGTTCAGGAGGAGATTCCTCACGGAGTCCCCTGAGTGGGAGGCTTCAGAGAAGGTTAAGAGCCCATATAGGGTCTTATTTGCAAGGTATTGGCTACCGATGTTAACTATACTGTTGGCCACAATGGGATTCCTGTACGAGTACTACGTAATGCTTGAACTATCCCCATTCGTACTACAGACTGTCCTAGGCTACTCAGCAGCCCTAGCGGGCCTAATATTAACAGTCCTATCAGCCAGTGACGCGATTGGTAGTGTGTTTGGTGGCGTTCTGGTGGATTGGTTGAGGAGCTCCAGGAATGCGCTACTCGCGGTTTCAATAATACTACTGGCCTTAATATACCCAACCATGTACTGGATCCTAATCGGCGGCAACGGTTGGGTAGTCCTCCTGTGGGACTTCATAGCCGTACTACCCGTTGGAGTAATGCAAGTCTATATATGGGATCTACTACCAACGAATGTTAGATCTACGGGAGCCGGCTTAACCTATAATGGTGGAACATGGCTGGCAGCCTGGGCTGCCATAGTAACCACACTAATGGCTGGGGCATCCACAAAGCCTCAACCATGGTTACCGTCAATAACTATAAATACGGCGATAGGAGCGGTACTGATGATTATAAGCTTTGCATTATCTATAATAGCCGCTAAGCAATCTAAGTGATCGATAGGAACATTCTTAAGGTCTTATTAAATTCAAACAACACCAATAGTTTTCAAGTAAAGGGAAACAATACTCCCGACACCACTAGGAACAATGAACACTTTATCATTATTGGAGTATTAGCGGGAGGGAAGAAAACACGACATTTATCATATAAGCACCTGTGAACTGAATGATAAAACTTAATCATTTAACAAAACCTATGTGAAATTCATGAATTAAACTCTCGGTAGTGGCCCTGGTATCCATGGATGTACTTAAGTTCCCAGATTCTCGCAATGGATCACGATTGCTAGATTACCATTTATCAGGGATTTAAGGGATAATAATGTATTAAGCGCCTTTATCGGTGAACCATTTGACAATATGCAGTATTCTATATTGTGCTAAGCTTGATCTACAATTCATTAAGGTTAAGTTTAGTCTTGGTCTACTTAATAGTGTTATTAAACATTAGCCCGCTGATAATAACTCCTTAATGAACCTACTCATATACCTCTATGGAACAGATATACTATATCAATCAATACGTATAGTTAAAAAGCATTACATCATTATATTGAATTAATAATTAAATAAGTATTTAATTAAAGTTTATAAATAATGCGAGGTAGATTATATAGTGGCAGTGAAATTGAAATTACGAACATCTAGCTAATGTAATATAACTCAATATTCGACCGGAGTTATGCGCACGGTCTCGTATTTACGCCTTCGTGGCCTTAATCAAAAACATTAGTAAATAATTTAGGGATTGTTAAATCATGTTATTAACTCTAAAAATCACTATTTCACGATATCAG
>NZ_LCTF01000082.1 GCF_001663375.1 Caldivirga sp. MU80 | reverse complement strand
GCTACACAGTGACCTAAACGGAGCATTAAACATAATGAAGAGAGCCATTGGAAAGATACCCCTAGTCATAAAGAAGCCACTCTCCTTCATCATAGACCACAACAAAGTAGCACCCGTAAAAAGGGGTGTAACCCCTGAGACCTCAGGGAACCCCCACCTCTAAAAGGGCGGGGAGGAGGTCAGTTCCTTGATGCAGGTGCTATAGTGGCTGGGGCGGTATCAACAATATACTGGACTAGTGTATTTCACTTAACACCGCTACTTTTAGGCATCATCGCTGCCTTTAGCCCGAATGCCTTCGCCGCGTTCGTAGGTGCCATTGCGGCGGGTCCACTTGGGGATAGGTATGGTAGGAAGACGATCTACATGTACGACTTATTGGCGTACTTCGTCGGCACCGTTCTAATGG
>NZ_LCTF01000061.1 GCF_001663375.1 Caldivirga sp. MU80 | reverse complement strand
TGAACATGTTAGCACCGGCAATATTACATATTTGTTTATAATCTATTATTCTAGGAAATACTTAAATAATACAATCCTTTGGGCATTTATTAAAGCATTGATCTTAACCATATGTTACCTCATATTGTTATAAAGGTTACGCAGTTAGCCAGTACCACGCTTAGGTAAGATTATTCATACGCCTATGGGAGTATTGCCACGTTTCAATATTAACCTTGCTGGTCTTATCTCCCTTTTCAACGGGTCTAGGATTAACCCAAATATTTCAAGCGTTACCGTGCCTAGCAGGTTCTCATCCTCACTCTCACCTAGGATCACAGGGGTGTGTCTCACTCCATAGGGTGGTAGCTCTATTATAGCCTCTGAGACTCCCCTTTCAATCATGGTTCCATCAGCCAAAACCAAGGACACCCTTGAAATCTCCCTCAACCCCAATATCTCCCAAACCTCCCTCTTCAAAACAGTGTAAAATGCACCTGAATCCACTAGGAACCTAACCCTCTCACTTCTACCATCCTCGCTCCTCACAACCCCCTCCACGTACACTAAGCCCATATACCATAAAACATACAACCCATTTAAAGACCTTACTGCGCTCATTAACCATGCCATCAGCTTAATGAATGTTCATACAGCTTAAATATCAAATTATTTTATCCATCCTTCCGACCATGGAATAAAACATGACCATAGCAAAAAAGAAATCATAGTTTAAGTTTAAAAGTAATATTAGCCTATGCTTACCTTCTTCTCATTGCGATTATTGCTGCTACTGCTGCTACGACTACTACGATGGCTACTATTCCGGCTACTAATGCTGTGCTGATTACTGGTTTTGTTACTGTTACTGTGGTTACTGCCGTGGTTGTTGATGCTACTGTTGAAGTCACAGTACTAGTCACCGTTGCCGTAGTGGTGACTGTTGAAACAGCAGTAGTGGTAGTCGTGGTTGTAGTGGTTGTTGTAGTTGTTGATGTGGTGGTAACAGGAGTAGTAGTTGTAGTAGTGGTGGTTGTAGTTGTTGTGGCTACTGGAGTGTATGGTATATGGAAGTATGAGGCTACACACTCCTGAACCTTCACATCCGGGCTTGGTAAGCCTAAGTATACTGCGAATTCACGCAACTGCGGGTTAGTCCAAAGCGAACCATTAGCAATAGCCTGGGCTAGTGGTGGTACCTCACCTGGAGGGGCGAAGGCACCCAACAGCACGTAATACAGTGGGCCGTAATTCCACCAATAATTGGCAAAACCACCAATGGAGTAGGTGGCTATTGGTGGTAGGCAATTGTACGTCCAGTTAATGTCAGCCACAGATTTAGCATATATGTACGGTGAAATCTTAGAGTAGATGGGGATCATCGGCACAAAATAGTAGTACCACGCAAAAATAACCTTCACTGCATTAGCATAATCCTCACTACCTGGGGCTGCTGCGTTGAAGTATACTTGCCAGTTTGTTAGGTTAATGTAGCCGAGTGTTGAGTTAACGCACCACACTATGGTGCTGTTGGGTAGGTGCATTGATGAAGGAGCCGTAACGGGCGTACAAGTACCATTAGGCCACTGGAAAGGCCAAACATTACTACCCTTAGTGTAGGCGGAAATAGCCGCCCCAGTCCAATACCAGGGGTTACTTAGCCTCACCCAGACGCTGTAATACGATGAACCACCACCTAGACCTGTTGTAATAGCCTCATATTGACCATTCGGTACTATGGTACCAAAAAACACGCCCACATCCTGTCCAACCAACTTGGCGTTTATGCCGAAGGATTGTAGTTGCATCACGGCGTCACTGGCCATTGTCATCCAGTCGGTGTAGCCGCTTGGTGCAAGTACCTCCAGTGTTAATTGTGTTCCGTTTGGTGTGTACCAGTATCCTCCCTTCTTGTAGAAGCCTAGGCTTTGAAGCATTTGAGAAGCCTTAGTCCAGTTGTAGCTGCATGGTATTATGAACTGCCTAACATCAGGCGGATAAGTATCGATAACCTCAGGCACTACTGGTTCAGGGTAGTAATCAGGGTGGCTGATTGCTAAACCCCACGCTTCTGCAGTCTCAGTCCTATTAATAACGTAACATAACGCCTCCCTAACCTGAGGAATATTCCAAGGATAGTAGTGAGGATTAACAGCAATACCCATGGTAAAGAAGCTAGGCCCGAAGTATATGCCTATACCATGCTGCTCAAGCACCTCAACCTGCTGCATTGAGAAGCCAGCGGAACCCCAGGTACCCTTACCCGCTAAGTATGATTCAAGGGCTACAGTATTAGACCCCCATATAGCCTCGTAGGTTGGGTCGTAGTAGTACCAATCAGCCAGCGGGAATATCCTAAACCAATCACTAAGTAGATTACTTGGTTCAAGGGTAATTAACATGTAATTACTGCTAAAGTAGGTTAAGTAATATGGAAATAGTCCCCAATAAGGCACAACAAACTTAGTAATATTATCGCTGAATTTAATAGCTTGAGTAGTATTCATGGCCTTAAGTTCATTAACAATTGGCTCCCAGACAGGCCAAGGCGTACTCATGCATGTCGTCAATACGTAATACAGCCGTAGGGCTGTCCATTTTTGAAATAGAAATTGGATAGTATAATTATCAATAACCCTTACATCCTCATCAGCATATTGAGGTAACATGTATGGGCGATACCAGCCGAAGGCTTTAATACCGATGTAAAACCTAGCATATGCATCCCAGGCTGTGAATGGTATTGTGGCTGAGCCGTTGAACCAGTAGAAGCCAGGCCTAAGGTGAACGGTCAAAATACCTGAACCATTAGGAAGAACCTGAATAGTCCAGTTATCAGCCAAAACAGGCAAATAACTGTTCGTCATAGAATTATAGAATGCGAGAGGTAGGTACGTCATAGCACCAACTATACTGCAACCAGCAATAGTAGTTGGACTATATGGATTGTAAATTGGCGTACCAGGAGCTATTACCCAGGAGGTACCGGCCACGGGGAATATGATTTGTGGCTTCTGTTGGGCTTGGGCTATGTTTATACTGTATGCTGCTACCACCACCATCACAACCGCCACCACCAAAAACACGTACACTTTACCAGTAAACATGCAAACAAGGTGATTAACACCTTTTTAACAGTTACCGTAAATAGATTAAGGCAATACTATATATCCATAGTGATAAATTTTAACTAATACGCTAACAAGTGGATGAACTTTAACACTTTACTTGAAGTGCCTAGCCATCTCCTCATTACCGGGCATGTTCAGTATTGCATCTATGACTTGATTCACTTGCTCATTAGACTTAGTCCTTGGATCCACTATAAGCCAGTTGAATAAGGCATCCCTACCGCCCTCCAGGAATGCGTCAATGGCCCACTCGGCCCTGGTTATCCTGGGTATTATAGCGTACCTAAGCACCCTGCCCCATGCCTTGGGTAGGTTGCTGAAGCTTAACCTATGAATGCCCTTACCATCT
>NZ_LCTF01000060.1 GCF_001663375.1 Caldivirga sp. MU80 | reverse complement strand
GAGCCAAGCGTCATATACCCGGCCAGTGACCCATGGGTGACGGGGGTTGGTGGGACGACGCTCTATGCCACAATATCGCCAACGTTCATGGTAACCCGCACCGAGTACGCCTGGAACTGGAATCCACTCTTCATGTGGGGGACTGGTGGCGGCTACTCCTTCACCTTCCCGGAGACCATTGGCCAATCACTGATTGGCGCAACCTACGAGAGACCATTCGTCTACGAACCAGACCTGGGCATTAACTTCTACACCGTGGGCCATAGGGGAGTCCCTGATATAGCGGCTGACGCTGACCCATTCACGGGGGTTCTCATTGTGCTTAACGGCGTCATACCACCATACATAGTGGGTGGCACTAGCCTAGCCACACCATTATCAGCAGGAATGACAACCACGGTTCAAAGCACTGTACCAACCTTCACCATAGGTGATCTAGCCCCGACACTATACCTACTCTACGAGTACTACCCGAGCATGTTCTACGTCACGCAAACCACTGCGCCACTGCAGAGCTACTTAACCGGGATACCGGGCTTCATGTTCCAGTCCCTAGGTGGGCAGAACGGCGTCTACTGGGTTCTGCAGGGACGCTGGAACCCCGTTAATGGGCTTGGACAGATAAACGTCTACGGGTTAGACGGCGCATTAAAGCTTATTAGCCACAGGTAATTAAGTCGGTGATTCAAATTCGGTTAAAACCAAGAAATTATTCTTCCAATTAATGATCTGAATTCAACACCTTCACCTAGTTGTATCGTAAACTACCACCGTGGCATTATATACCAAGGGAGGGAACCAAGTAACCCCAATCAAAGCAGGGTAACCCCTAAGACCCCAGGAAACCCTTGCCGTCTCTCTGGAGGCGGTAGAGGCTTGGTGCCTCCACCGTCTCCTTCTCGACGGTCTCCCCGAGCCCCCTCACCGCAGTGGCTCCCCAACGGTCACCCGCGGTTCCCAGCCACTACGGGTCTCGAAAACCCAGGGTAACCAATTAAAGGCGTTAAGGCTAGGTTTATAAATCTAACCGGAGATTAACCATCAACAAAAAAACACCGCAAACAATCATGAAAACCGAAACAGCCCCTCAAAAAGGGCGGGAAAGGGGTTAGTCCGAGTAAGCTTTTTGCATTTCCCTAGGCGTTATTAAGTCTCGGCACATTTTCACTGGCGCTACTGGGGTTCGTGTGTTGGTTGCAACTGGGGGTTAATGAAACCAGGTGGGTGATGAGTAGCTTCATTGGTTCCAAGGCTTATTTTAACTGTTCCATGATGCCTGGTTAGGGGTTCTTTAAATAGGGGTGGTTGCCTGAGGGGCCTATGTCCAGTAAATCCGGGAAATACGGAATAACAAAACTACTGCCAATACTCGCAGTGGCCCTAGCCCTCACCCTACTGGGGGTGGGGCACGCGGTTAAGGCAATATCACTACCAGGCCCACCGGTCCCGCCGACGATAGTCATAACTAATCAAACCTACACAATATCACTAAACCTAGCATACGCCCAACCGCCGGTAACCTATGTAACTGGGCTTAACTCAACGTTACTGGGCATGTACCACCTACTCTACGACACGGTCCCAGCCTACTACGGTATAGCCGGTCAGACGATAACATTCTACATAGTTAACGCCTCAGACATAACATACCCCAACGGCACTCTGGTACCAGGCTCCTACCTAAGCTACTTCAACACGGCTATCTCAAGTGACATTGGCTTACTGGTTGGTGAGAGCTTTACAGTGACCACAAACAGTACAGGTGGCTTCACCTACAGCTTCAAGCTACCAATCTCCCCAAGCAGCCTAAACTACGCTTCATTCCTAGCTAAATGGATGGTCATAGTGACGCTTAACTACAAGGGCTACCAGTGGGTCATATTCAACTTCACCACTGCACCCAGCCTACTCGGTGACGTGCTTGGCAATTTAACTACGGCTGCATCTTCACCAACCACAGCCTACTTAGAGACCCCTAGCGGTGGGCAGTACATGATAATGGTGCCTGTTAACGGTACTACTGGCCAATACTACGCAATGTCCATGACCGGCCTGAACGTCGTATACATCTGGTTCGGTCTAGACCTAGTCACCACCGCACCAGCGGCTATGGTTTCGTCATCAATATGGTCTGATCTTGCCCTAACCTTCGCCGAGTACTACAGCGGAATACCGATAATAGTCAACTCCTCAGTCCCCTACAACCCAACTGCCACTCAGTTCAGCACAGGCATATATGGCGTCCAGTATGTTGCCTTCGGGCCCTTCATATACCTACCCGCCTTGATATTCCAGAACGGCCACCTGATCGGCTTCGCCCAGAGCGGTTCAAGTAACCCAGTCTACTTCACGATAAACGTGACCTACAGCTACTACAACCCAGGCACTCAGGGCACGGTAACAGTACCTGTCTACTCAACCACCAACTACGCCTTCCAGGGCTACTACAACAATGGCCTGTTGCTAGGCGGTACACTGGTTGGGTACGACTTCTTCTATGATGGATTCTTCAACGTAACGTCACTCGATGGGTATGGTCTTGGGGTTGTTGGGCCTCACTCTGAGGGCTTACCTGATCTGGTTATTGCAGGTGGCTTAATCACGATACAGGCTGTGAACATATTAGACATTAAGGGTAATTTACTGGCCAGTTCAACCTACATGTTCTCACCAACAGCATCATTCCTATTCGAGGTAACTCTAGGCCCACAGTACAGCCAGATACTGTACGGTCCATTACCAATAAGCTTCCTATTCCAAGGCTTCACAATACCAGCTGTCCAGTTTACTGGCACTGTTTACCCACCAACCTCACCAACGCCCATCCCAATTTCACCACACCACATGGCGCTTAGCATTGAGCTTCAAACCACTAGTGGCACTTGGGATGTGGCCTTCCTGAACCTATCAGCCCTAGTTAACCTCGCCATACAGAACAACACACCCAACGTGGTTATAGAGGACATTTACACTTCGCTACTCCCAGTCACATTCTTCGTTACCCAGTACACCCACGGCGTCCCAGCCACTAGCCAAGAACCGGTGCTTGTTGAGAAGGCTGAGCAGCTTAAGGCAGTACTCTACGCCGGCCCAAGCATAACCAGCCTAAGCCCACTGGCAACAGGCCAGGTGGTGTACCTAAGCGAGAGTGCCTTTGGTATTGTCGGGACCGTGGCGGTATTCCCAACACTACAGGTCTACCATATCGTTAACGGTTACCTGGCCCAGTCGCCCGTAGTTGAGTTACCTGTACCAACATTCATGGGTACATTCAGTTCATCATTGGTAACCGTGAGTAATGGTCAGTTAACTGTATCTTCGCCTGTTTACTACAACACCACAGCCACAGTCTACTTCAACCTACAGCTCTACTACGGCACAATAATGGTTGGTTCAGGTGTCTTCAGTGCAACTTACACATATAGCACCTCTGGCTTTGCACCAGCTGCCGTTAACAGCTACTTGATTGAACCAGTCTTCCAGGCTTACTATGCTAATGGAGCCAACAATACACTGTACGCTGTAGGCCCCGAGAAGCAGATAGCTGTAGCCACCGGTACTATACTATCTGAGACTGCCTACACGGCTGTGCAGGTTATGCTGTATAAGGTTGAGTTCGTTAACCTATGCAACCAGACCCTGACTCAGG
>NZ_LCTF01000020.1 GCF_001663375.1 Caldivirga sp. MU80 | reverse complement strand
CAAGCAATCCCCTAACCCTATCTGAGTAGGCCATGGTTGGGTTGTGTGGTTGGTTTTATTATCTTTGTGGTGTTGCTTTAAAAGTAGGATTAGTATCCAGCGCCGTGAGGGTGTTCAGCGAGGTTATGGGTGAGGCCGTGGAGCTGCCTGATAAGCCAAAGAGAATAGTGTCCCTAAGCCCATCAATCACGGAAACTCTCTTCGAAATGGGACTTGGGGATAGGGTTGCAGGCGTGACGGTCTACTGCCATAGACCCCCAGAGGCAATGCTTAAGCCAAGGGTGGCGGCATACACTGGGGTATTGGTGGATAGGCTGAGGGGTGTTAACCCAGACCTAATACTAACCACCACGGGTGTCCAGAGGGGGCTAATCAACGAGGTTAAGGCCATTGCACCAACCTACCCAATACCAATACCAGTAACCATATATGGTGTCCTAGACTTCGTGAAGAAGGTAGCCCTGGTGGTTAATGAACTGGATAGGGGTGAGGAGCTGGCCATTGAGCTACTTAGGACCCTAACCGAGTACGCCAAGGCATGCCCACCCCTAAGGACATACGTGGAGATTGAGTTCGAGGAGCCGTACACGGCCGGCGCACACACCTACGTAGACTCAATGCTTAGGTTACTCGGCTTAAGGAATATTTACGGTGATGAACCAAGGGCGTACTTCAGCCTAGGCAGAGGGACCATTGAAGTGGACTTGGCCATATACGACCCTAAGCCCATTGGTAGGAAAAGGGGTAGTGAAGAGGTGGTTAATTGGCTTAAGGCTAGGGGTATTAAGGCTAGGGCCTACCTAATTACGGAAGGTGATGAACTGGCTCACCATGGGCCTTACTTAATCAGGGTGACCTTGCGTAAAATAGCCGAGATCTGCAATAAACTGCATTGAGGGTAGTGGTTTAAATAGGTGGATTAATAACCCTCAACGGTGATGAGGGGTCGATGAGTTGATGAATTATGATTATGGAAGGGACGAACTGACCTTAAACAGCATTACTATGCAGCAATGGTGAGACTTGCCGTTCTTTCGCCATGAAGGTACCTTTTTAAGTGCACCAGGTCTATGACACCTATGAGTATGGGTTGGGTTCAAGTGGGGCTGATACTGGTTGTGCTGGCGTTGGCGTTGGTTTCACTAGTGGCTTATCTGAACCCCATTAAACACTTCGCCGTTAACATATTGAACAGTGAGCACGTGGATAGGGCAAGTTACCTAAACCCAACCCTAAGCCTTGTTGAGTCAATTTACAGGTACCAGTACATCAACACATCCGCTGTGCTAAGTAACTTAACTGGGATTAAGAATGTGTACCTTTCACCCACACTAAACCTAGCCTGGAATGTGTACAGGTATGAGGCGGTTAATGAGTCAGCAACCCTCAGCAGGCTAAGCATGGTTAACTCAAGCCTCTACACAATGCTGATCAAGGTCCTTACTGAGCTAAATACGGACACGTCCAGCATAGTGAGTAGCGTTGAGGGTAGTGAGCGGGGCGTGTTGAGCGGGGTTAGGTATTACAGTAACTTAACGGTAGTTAATGTGACAAGTGGCCTCAAGGAGGAGTCCACTAGGATATTAAGTAGCATTGAATCTAACTCATCATTGATACTTAACTCAATGGGCTACTACTACAATGAGCTGATGGGTAACTTAACCTCAAGCTACATAAGCATCAACGGTAAGCTTAATGAGGCCCTTGGAGGGCTTAGCGGCATTAATAGCAGCATCGCTAGCCTAGGTAATGAGGAGGTAGGTATCTTAAGCAGCATCAACAACACGGTTAGCGAAATAGGCGACAATGTAACCAGCATTAAGGGTAAGGTTAACCTAATTCTAACCGAGTTAACCGCCATGTACCAGGTCTATGGGACTCCGGGTGTTCAATTGGGGGCTGGGCAATACGCACTGTTCACCTTCAGCAACTTAACCCTCGTCTCAAGCCTACTAATCAACTTAACGTTAACCAACCAATCAGCCTACATATACTGCTACACGGTACCCAGCACAGGCATATACGTTACGGCGGCTTCCATGGCGAATTACACCGGTACAGTGACTCTGAGGGTTGTTAATTACCCGTGTTGGCAGGTCACCGTTTACGCGCCTGGTGCAATGTTGAACTGGTTCTCAGGTGTCCTGCTTTACCAGGGTTAATCCATAGTCTTAGTTTAAATAACAACTATTAAACATTAAAACTGATACCACAATGACCCCCTCCCCGTCCTGAAGGGCGGGGTTTCACCGTGGGGGTCTTGGGTGTTACCCCGTCTGTTGCGGGGTTAGTGGTTTTGTTCTTGGGGTGGTGGTAGGGGTGGGGTATCGCCCCACCGGCTCATCCAAAAAGCCCAAACCCCCTCTTGGGGGCACCACCCCAAGCACCAAAACCCCAGCAGAGTTGAATTGTATAAACCCACCGCAATGAAACCCACACAGTGGTGCAACCCCGCCCCTAGAAGGGGCAAGGCTTGTCGTGTGCAGTCATTAACGGGCCAGGCTATAGGGGCAGTGGGACTTGTGGTCGCATAGTGCACACTTTCCCTGGCTTGGGCTTGGTTTGGCATTTCTTGAACCCAGCCAGTAGTCTAATGCATATTCGAGTTCACTCATGAACTCGTTGAAGCTTGTAACATCCACGACATGCATGTAGACCCCATTACTCAACTGCCTATGCCTAACCCCATCCTCAATAGCCTTGGTTATTGAATCCACGTGGTCTATTAGCCTATAATCCAGCCCCCTAATCATCTTAACCACCACAGCCCTCTCAACGTTTAGGTTCAGCATCCTTAGGAAGTGGTAATAGGCCTCCACCTGGTAAGCCTCCCTGGGGTTAACGTAACTAAGCCTATGTACCCTATTGGTGGTTTTAAGCTCAACCACTAACCATGGTTTACCATCCCTGTTAATTATCAGGTCCGGTAAGCCCAGTATTGGAATCCCCTTAACAATGGCTAGCACACTCCTCTCCTCAACATATGGCTTGGTGAAGTCCGCCTTACCCACCCAGTTCCTCATCCTCATGTTGAAGAAGGAAACCCCCTCCTCACCCCTATTAACCACTACAGGATCCCACCCCGACTCGAGACTAAACTCATCGGCTATGCCGCCGAGTTGCCTTGCGTGTTCGTAAAGCCCCTCCACGGCTTCATCCCCAATAACCCTGCCCTTGGTGTAGTCTAAGTGAACCCTGTATTCGCAGAACCTTAACTGGGTGGATAGTTGATTGACCATTAGGAACAGGGCCCCATGCTTAAGCCTCGGTACCCTATGCACCTCCCCACCCCACTCTAAGTACGCTTCATTATTATCAATCCTTAGTACAGGTACATCACTTAACCTCATGGTGACTTACCGTTAGTTAATGCTTAACGCCTAAAACACCTAGCCCATACCAATGCCTAACCATGTTACCCGCAGGGTAATAAGGTAAGTAATCATAACCATGTTCATTTACCGTAGGTTGGCGTATCATGATCCCGCGGCCTAGTTTCAATATGTTGAAGAAAAACGTATTAATTAACTCATCTAATGTCTCCTTAATGTTCATGAATCTTTCATTCGTTAAATGGTGTTTAATGTGCAATCCTTTATCATAACTCATGGTAATGCCCCTCCCCTTATTCATACCACCTCCACTACAATAGATGAAGTGGGTTATTTAAATTAAGCGTATCTTCATGTATACTTAAAGGCCTAACTCACCCAACCAATGGGTATAAAACGCTTCCGCTGTTAAATCTTAAATACGTCATGCGTATCTGCGGTTATGGCTGGTGGGGGTGTTGATGAAGGTAGGAGGAACTTTCTTAAGGCTATGATTATAGTGGCTGGGTTAAGTGTATTCGTCGGCATGTTACGTGGTCTTGAGGTTTTAGTACCGCCTAAGGTGGGGCTTGAGGAATTCCCAAGGCTACTACTTGTTGATGAGAGGGGCAACCCCATTAAGGCATCTAGCATACCAGTTAATGGTAGGCAAATTGCCCTATTCCCATATCCACTTAACAATGAACCTAACATGCTGCTTAACCTGGGTGATGAAAACGGTAAGCCTGTGGAGGTTCCACCAATCACCGTTGTGATACCACAGAATGGGGTCTCATACGAGTTTCCAGGTGGTGTTGGGCCAAGTAGGTCGATTGTAGCCTACAGTGCCATATGTCAGCACCTTGGGTGTACCTTCCCCGAGTTAACCTTTTACCCACCTGGCGTTAAGGTTATGACCGCTAATGGACCAATGGATAAGATAATCTACTGCCGCTGCCATGGCTCAACCTTCGATCCTTATCGCGGCGGTGCTGTGGTTACTGGCCCTACCGTGAGACCCTTGCCGGCTGTTGTTCTTGAGTGGGATCCAAGCACGGATGAGCTATATGCCGTGAAGATGATAGGGCCGGTGATATATGGTCATCCAGGCTTCAGCAACCCAACACTGGACACTGTTAAGAACCCAACGGGAGACCTACAGGGGGGATCACCAGCAGGAGTAGCAACAACGGTGGTTAAGTACTACAGTAACCCCATACTGTAAGGTGGTGATATGGGTGAGTGTAGTTTCTGGGATTGGATTACGGATACCCTTCACTTAAGGGATTTACCATTCATGGGTGCGCCAAGCCTCATGTTCAATGTAAGGTATTGGTTTGGGACCATAGCAGTAGCAGCGTTGGCATGGCAAGTGTTAACTGGGTTAATATTACTACTTTATTATCAACCTAGCAACGCCTACGACTCAACAATGGCTATAATACACAACGTCCCCTTCGGCTCGATACTACTCTCAAGCCACCTATACGGTGCATACGTAATGATACTTGCAGCCTATGTCCACGGCATTGACGTGTTCCTCAGGGGTACTTACAAGAAGTCTGGGGGTGCTCAGTGGGTGTTGGGTGTCTTACTGTTTGTATTAACCTTAGGTGTATCCTTCATAGGATATTCCCTAACTGGTGATGTGTTAGCAACCGATGCTGTTGATGTTGGTAAAGGCGTACTTACGGCATTAGGCTTACAATCGCTAATACCGGTGTTTTTCGGTAATGGAACGCAACTTGACTTATTCACAAGGTTGCTGGGTTGGCACATAATAGTTGCCGCTGTAATAATACTCCTCTTCATGCTCCACTACCCGAGGGTGGGCTATAGGGTGCCGGCTATATCGAGGAACAATGACCTTACAATCAAGCCTTGGTGGCCGAGGAACCTCATATTCACATTAGCAGTGACCCTCCTAACCTGGGGCGTAATTCTGCTGGTACCGTCAATACTAGCAGTGCCACAGGTACTGGGTAAGGTACCGATCCTGTTCTCACCATACCCAGGTCCATCACTAACTAGCCCACAGGCCAGCAGTATACCTGCTTACCCGCCGTGGTTCTTCCTCTTCCTGTACAAGATGGTTGACATGCCATTCGGCTTAACGGTAAACGCGGTAATGGGGATCGTAATACCCCTCGTGGTGCTTTTAATAATACCAGCCCTAGATAGGGGCGGCTCACCCCACCTGCTTGATAGGCCATGGGTGACCGCATTGTTCATAACCGGGCTAATCTGGGTTATTGAGTTAAGCGTATGGGGTGCAGTACAACCTGGCATACCCGTTAAGCCTACGTGGTTCGCAGTGGTCATAATACCCCCAGTCTTGGTATCCTTTGGAGGCGTCTATGCTGCACGTAGACGTTGGATTAAGGTTAAGGGGCGTATAGCCAGATTCACTACTAGAGGCGTAAAGTTTAGTCTAAGTAAAAACACGGCTGTGGCATTAGGCTACTCAACATCAATGATAGCCATAGTTGCAATAACCACATCCTTCGCCCTGAACCCTATTTCAGATGGCCCATATGTAGGCGTGATGTGGGGTATAGCCTTAATCTCACTAGCAGCCTCATTGATGGCGTACTTATACGTAGAGTACCTATAGGTTAAAACCCTAAAACCCGATTAAAAACATGGGTGATTGCAGTGGGGTTGAATAGGATTAGGGTTTGGAATGAGGATGGGGTTGGGGTTATAGCCATTGATAATGGCCCCGAGAACCAAATCACCGTTGACGTAATGGCCCAGTTAATGGAGGCCCTAATGGCGGCCAACCAGGACTCGAATGTAAAATGGGTTGCCTTAACGGCAACTGGTTCAGCCTTCTTCACGGCTGGGTTTGACTGGGGTTCCCTAGGGGAGGATTACGACTCGGTTAGGGAGTTCGTGAGGGTTTTTAAGGCCCTGGTGTCCCTCATGGTGACGCTCGATAAGCCGATAATAAGCATCCTAAACGGCTCAGCGGTTGGCATGGGCCTTGAATTGACGCTGCTCAGCGACTTAACCATAGCACCACCCGACGTTTACCTATGTTACCCGGAGGGTTCTGTGGGTGTCCCGCCGGCCTTCTCAATGCCCATCATCCAGGGTAGGCTACCTAAGCCACTTGCCATTAGGCTGCTTTCAGGTGAACCCATAACACCGGTGGAGGCTGAGGGGGCTGGTTTACTTAAGGTTGTGCCTAGGGGTAACCTGTTCGGCGACGCCAAGTCCATGATAATGGGTATTAGGGTTAATGCACTAATGCGGAGGCTGATGAATAGGGAGGTTAGGTTAAGCATTGATGAGGCTGAGTCCGTGCTCATAGACGCATTAATGTCTAGGTGCCTAACCCACACCTCAAGGGATGAGTTAATCAAGGCTGTTAAGGAGGCTAGGGGCAGGTGCAGGGGCAGGTACCATGCATAGCGCTCACCCCCAATGACCCTAAACCCCCCATTGATTAAATTAGCTATTTCGAATTTACCTGTAAGCCTTTCCACGGGAACGGAACCGTGAAACCTGAGGTGGAATCGCATGGAACTTGGATTATCCTTTTAAACAAACCAAACAATGAGGCTTATATGAGGTCTTGGGTAGTAGCCGTGGTGGTTGTGGTGTTGGCGGTGGCCGCGGTGGTGGGATACCTCAGCCTAACCTACGTTAAACCAGCATCAGTGTATGTTTACATGAGTGATAAGCCTACGCAGGTACAGCACCTTTACATTACCGTGTCATCAATAATGCTTCATAATGAGGCAAGCGGCCAATGGTACACCTGCAGCAACTCAACAATAAGTCTCGACCTAGCCCAGTTAACATCAACATCGCAACTGGTGGCCAAGTGTAACCCACCCAACGGCACCTATAACTTAATATTCCTCGGAATATCAAGCGTCAAGGCTGTGGTTAATGGACAGACGTACGACTGCACGGTGCCCAGCGGCGTAATCAAAGTACCCCTTGAACCCCAACCCATTGTAATAAATGGCACAGTGTACAACATAAATGTAGACATGGGCATGGTTAGCAACGTTAACCTAACTGGGAACGGCAAGTGCATAGTGAAGCCGGTGGTAAAGGCAACAACATCAAAACGTTAAATATCTACATTCCATTCTCCTTTAAAATCAATTACCTAGGTTTTTATGCCCATAGACTGTTTAAGGGAACCATGGGCAATGCTTCTCATTATACCTCCCTAGTGAAGTCGTTGATTGCTTTGAGGATGCCCTCGGCGTCTACATTAACCTTCCTCTCCTTAACCATTGTCCTCAGGGCCCAGTGGTATACTGGGACTTGGTATGCATAGTCCCCACCTACCCATAGCTCACTGGGTAACTCAGATAATAACTCAAGTCCAGGTATCCCTAGGTAGATCATTATGTTCTTCTCAAGGAGACTGAAGACACCCCTCACCGCATCTGGCTGAACCGTGAATTCACCAAGGCCACAGTTCCTGGCTCTGTGGCTACCATACGCTTATTAACCTTTGTAGTACATCGTTAACGTCAATGAGATTATGCCACTTTCAGTACTTCTTAAAGGCATCACATATAGCGGCGATGACTTGCTCATTAAGCCACGTCTTCATGTCCCAACTTAGCATTATGACCTCGTCAAGCATCCTCACGTTACCCCCTATTAGGGTCCACATCGACATTTTTAACGTCGGTTAGTTCAATGGCTTCACTAGCCACGTCCTTAAATGCTCCTCTTGTAGGTTCCAGGTTAAGTACCTTGGGCCACCCTTACTGCCCAATTTATCAATCACGGATATGGCCGCTTGGTCGCTAACCGATAGAAGCGCCTTCACCCATATATGACCCCCCTTCCCCACCCTTTGGGGTGGGGTTTCGTTGTGGGGGTCTTGGTTGTTACCCCCTCTTTGGGGTTACTAAAAACCCTAATAGAGCCAGTATTTACAACCCCATCCCACGTAGTGGGGCAACCCCACCCCTAGAAGGAGCGAAGCTTGACCATTATGTCACAGCGGTACTTATAGGCTTACCATAATTTAAAGCCTTTCATACCTCTTCCACCAATGCCGCTTAAAGATACATCAGTTAGTGCCCTCACCTTGAATCTTAGCCTAGTATTAATTGATAGATCTCAGGAGTAATGGGTATTAATGTATATTACTCATGATAATCTCTTGAGCCTTTTTAACCATTTTCTCTACGTTTGATTGCCTTACCTTAATGGCGTTTGCGTCTAGTTTTGCCTCGTGAAATCCCCATATGTGTAGGTAATTTGCCTCATCCCAAGCCACCCTAAACCATTCGCCAAGCCTCTCGCTTATTGCCTCCACTGCCTTCTCCAGTTCAGTTACAGTCCACCTACCCCTCTCATTAACCTTATTAAGCACTGTATCCAACTTGTAATGAATAGTCAACGCCTTAATAGCCTCCTCTGTAGCCTTGTAAAGCTTCTCACTGGCTTGAACAGGATCCCTATCCACTAACCCCTTACCCTCCTCAAGAAACATTACAGCTAATTCCATATGAGCATCAGCCGTGATTTCAGGATCCAAGCCCAGGTGCCTTGAAATTAGGTCTATTAAGTAGGATTCCGGTTCAATACCCCTCCCTTTAAGTTCCTCAGCTAGCCTCTTAGGGATGGTTAACGTGTACATTGGGTTTATGTTGTTATTTGATTAATGCTTTTAAAGCTATGCTTAACGTTGAATTAGGGTTTCGTTGAGGTGCGTTGCATGTCGGGTAATGTGATGCATAGCCTAGTGAGGGCTGTGGTGCTTGATGAGCCGATTAACCTAGGGCCTGATGTTATTGAGCTGGCCAGGTTGAATAAGGTCCTTCTTCACGTTCTCAGGGTTGCTAACCATGATGGTGAGTTAAGGGTATCCCAGGAGGATGGCTTAAGGAGAATTATTAATATTGTTGCTGAGGTTGAGGATGCCTTAGGCGGCATAGAGCACGCCTTCATAAAGCTCATTAAGCCCATTACCTACGTGCCGGCTGACGTTGACATTCTAGTTAAGGGTAGTCAAGTGCCGTTAGCCACCTTAAGGCTATCAACACTTGGCTACAGGGTTCTGGTACATGAACCATACACCATAACGCTGGTTAAAAATGGCGTTAACGTTGATCTATATACGCACCCATCAGCAGCCAACCTGGTTTACATTAGAGGTGAGGAGCTATTGAACTCAAGAGTTGAGGCAAATTTCAACGGCGTTAGGGTGACCAGCATTAATGAGAATTACGAGGTGGCTTTAACCGTGCTTCACGCAATCTACAAGGAGGGTATAGTGACCCTCAACGACTCAGCCACGGTCCTCAAGTGGCTAAATGATGACTCACTTAAATTATGTGCTAGGTTAAAGTGTATACATGCCCTTGGTTTAACGCTCAACGCCATGCTGCTGTCCATTGAGGGGCAATTAAGGCTCCCATACAAATTACCCATGGGCTACTGGGCGGTTAAGCTACTAGGCAGGGTAATCGGCAATACGCAGTATACGCCATCAATCCTACAGGGCATTAGGCGGATCAACGACCCTAGATTCATGATGCAGTTGGTCGATAGGATCACAAGGATAAGCTACTGAAAATTTAAACAAACCCCTCACCCTGAGGGGTAAGACTTCTCGAAATCTTTGGGTTAACCCATTTACCAATACCGCCATGTGATTCAAGTAACCATCACATGTGAAATTATCTACGTAAAAATGTAGTTAAAGTTTAACCTAGCTAAGGAAACACTTATTTAGCAGTACCCAATTTAACCCTTGAGGGGGAAGTAATGTCTGTTGATTTGAGGGGTTTGTTGTTGAGGTTGCTTCGTGAGGATGAGGAGTTTAGGTTGGCTGTTATGGGTTTGCTTGGTTATAGTGATGTTAAGTCTTCTGTTGATAGGCTTGTTGAGGCTGTTAGCGAGTTGGCGAAGGCTGTTAAATCGCATGATGAGAGGTTAACCAGACTCGAAAATGCAGTGGAGGAGTTAACGAGAGCAGTTAAGGCACATGAAGACAGATTAACCAGGGTAGAAGATAGACTAACCAGACTGGAGAATGCCGTGGAGGAGTTGACGAAAGCAGTTAAGGAACAATCTAAGGCGATTGAGGAGTTAGCTAAGATCGTGAAATCGCATGAGGATAGGTTGGCTAAGGTTGAGGAGGCTATTAAGGCTTTTGATAGGAGGTTGATGGCGCTTGGAGCTAGGTGGGGTGTTGAGTCTGAGGAGGCTTTTAGGAATGCCATGATGGGCGTGGTTGAGGGGATTCTGGGTGTTGCCACGGTTGGTAAGTGGGTTTACTTCGATAAGGATGGCGTGGTTTATGGGCATCCATCCCAGGTGGAGGTTGATGTAGCGATTAGGGATGGAACACACATACTAATTGAGATTAAGGCAAGTGCCTCAAGTGGCGATGCGCTGGAATTCTCAAGGGTTGGAAAGCTGTACGAGACCGTCACGGGCATTAAACCGAGACTCGTCCTAGTGACACCGTTCATTGATGATAGGGGGTTGGAGGCTGCTAGGAAATTGGGTATTGAAGTTTACACTAGTGTTTAATTTATCAATCCCAATCCACTAATTAACTTAGCTAGCGACTCTGATGGTGTCTCATGGGTCGTGTCTATGGTCACTAATCCCAGTTCCCTTGATAATGCCCTGTAGATAACCCACTGCTTTGGTATTGTCTTAGCCGTTGGCTCACTACCCTTACGCTTAACCAACTCCCTGGGGCTGGCGGTCACTAGCACGTTCCTGCAGTACCTAGTGGCCAAGGCTAGTGTGGCCCTACCCCATAGACTGCCTAAGAAGCCCACGTCAGTGGTTACACAGACCCAGACTAGGAAGTCTAGGAGCCCCCTCTCACCCACAACCACCCCGTAGGTGCCTGGTATTAGGAATTGGAGGAACCACCTTGGCAGCATTGATGCGAATTCTAGAAACCACCACAGTGGCCTTAAGCTACTGGGTATCGATATCCCGTAGTATGGGTTACCCGGTCCCCTCATGTTACTGAACAGTGATAGGAACCTGGCCATTAGTGAAGCTGCGGTATGAGATCCCCTTAGCCAAGATACCTTAACCCGCCTATTACTGGATAGGTGCTTAGCCAGTAACCTAGCTAATGTGCTCTTACCTGAGCCATCAGGCCCAGATAAGCATATTACCCTCTCCACGCGTTAAAACCGCCACAATGCCCTTAATAACTATTGGTAGTGTATGGGCCTGCTAGGCCGTGCGTATTAACGGCGCGTACTTGAGCGTGCTCCTGTTCATGGCGACGGCCCCTATGGTTAATGGGACTAGGGTTAACTTACCGAGTATTAGGCCTAGCATTGTGCTTAATAATGCTGGTGTTGGTATTACGCCTAGGAAGGCTATTGGTACAAAGACTAGGCTATCCACTGTCATGCTAACTGGGTCACTTACACCAACCCTCTTAAACACGTTGCCCAGTATCCTACTGACCAGGGTTACGTCGAGGGTCTCGGCGGTGAAGAAGGCCACCACGCTGGCCACGGCTATCCTGGCTGACTCACCCACTATGGCTATGTAGGCTGACTGCAACCCCCAGAAGGGTGCTGATGGGGCGTATATGGTTAATTGGGCCATGGCCCATAGGCCGAGTTGAAGTAGGGCTGCAACCCTAACAACCCAGTAACCCAGCCTCCTACCATACTTAAGCGTTATCACGTCTAGGGTGGCCACTGTGGCCGAGTACGTCACGGTGCCGGCTGGTAGGTTGGCGTAGCCTATGTTCATTATTTTGCTGGCTAGGAATTGGCTGGCTGTCAGGAGCATTAGGTATGTTGCCACTGATGAGGCTAGGAGCACGCTATCCCCTCCAAGCCTCCAGGACAGGTACATGACTATGGCCGTTATCCCATACACCACAGCAGCCTCGATTAGGAAGTAGATGGCAGGGTACATTGGGCAGGCCTGGGCTGCAGGTTTATAAGCTTTTACCTGTGTATTAATGAATCAAGATTCAGGTAACATTTAGATGAGAAACTTGCCCACTGGGTTACTAGGTTCACCAGCACTGCTGGGTGGGTCCCTGTTGCCGTAAACCACGTTCAGTGTTACGTAGGTTTGAAGGTAAATGTAGTTGCCGGATACGACGAATATTGGCACCCTGTATGAGCCCGCCAACCTAGGCACTACCGTGCACTTAACCCTCGATGAACCGGGCTGTATGGTTAACTCAATCTGGGTGTCCAGGCAGATGACCCTGAACCTGGCTTGGGTACCCATGTCGTTGTTGAACTCAAGCTCGATGTCAATTGGCCTATTCACAACCCCACTGTACACATCCTTAAGTGGCCTCATGGACATCTTGAACCGTGAGTCCAATACGCCCCTAGCCTCGTTGATCCAGTGCTCAATTAGGTCCGGTGTCCAGAATTCAGCCCACCAGAAGTCGCTGTCTAATGCATGCCAGATGGCGTACCTGGCCTCAGTCACCTTACCACCCAACGCCTCCTCAAGCCCCCTCATGTATCTGTAGGTGTCGAGGACCCTTACCCAGTAGTCAGCGTGCTCCCTCCTCTCCCCATCCCACTTAGTGAATCCACCTAGCCAACTGGTCGTTGGAACGTACGTTATAACCCTCCTGGGTTGGTTAACCTGGCTTAGCCTAACGGTCTCCACTATGCCGAGTTCCTGCATCCTGGTTAGGTATGAGTATAGCTTATCAAGCATGAAGCCTACCATGGCTGGGGTCTTGGACATGGCTATGAAGTTCTCCCCATCGAGTGCAATAACCACTAACTCACCCCCAGTCTCTACAATGGATCTACTTAACATTGCGGCTAACTTAAGGGCACTCCTCTCATCAGGTAGGTTGTTTTGGAATGACAATATGTCGCTGAGCCTCTCATCCCTAAAGAAGATGGTTAACCTACCACCCAGGCTGTAGGCCTCGTAAATACTCCCCTTATCACCCTGCACACCTGGGAAGTGGTTACCTCCGCAGAGGACCGTGTACCTTATGCCGTGCTTCTCGTAAATGTCGAGGAGATCCATGCTCCAGGCCATTTCAGGGGTCCACGCGCCCACTGGGTTAACTCCAAGTACGCTCCTGGTAACCTCCATGCCTGCCCCAAGCTCCTCGTCAACTACGTCAATCATCTCGTACCTTGAGGTTAAGTAGCCTAGTATCGTGTGGGCGTAGACGCTTGTTAGGGCCTCCAACTGCCCCCTACCAACCTGAACCCTATACATGTCAAGTGCCTTTGCCACGAGGCCAACCTCATCACTACCCCTTGGGTGGACCTCACCGTTAATCAGGGTGAAGCCCCTCTCAACTGCATCAACCCACTGCTTCAGTAGGCTTGGGGATAGGTGCACGTTAACCTTAATATCCTTATACTTTTCATGCAAATAGGCGTGGAATAGGTACGGGCCGCCGTTGAAGAATGGCCTCATTACTGGTGCGTAGACGTACCTAAAGGCCCAGTCGGCGTAATACTTACCATTGCTCATGTACCAGGGTGGCTGGTGCATGTGGTAGACTAGGGCCAGTTTAACGGGTCTCTGGGTCTCAATAACCCTAACCTTAATCGACTCCGTGAACCTGCTGCCCCCTGCATCACCGTTAAGCCTAATAACCCAAAGGCCAGGTTCATCAACCTTAAAGGACTCCTCAACCACGGTGGCCTCGCCGGGCAGCGCCATGGCTGACCCGCTCCACGAGGCCATGTGCCTATTATCAAGTAGGTAGTCTAGGGTTAGGTTAACCTTAATTGAGGACTGTGAATCATTAATCAACCTAACCTTGACGCCAACCTCATCCCCGACCCTATGCACAGGGCTATCGACATCAAGCAGTGACCTCATTAAAGTAGCCATGTCAGGGCTGAATTAATAAGACTTCCGAGGAAAATAATGAAGGTTACTGGTCATCATTGAAGCACCTGCTCATGACCTTTCTAACGGCATTCCTAAGGTGGAAGTCCACTGTAGCCTTGGATAAGCCTAATTCCTTAGCCAATTCACCCAACCCCACACCCCTGGGGTAGTTGAAGTAGCCGAGTTCAATAGCCTTAGTTAACACTACCCTCTCCATTAACGTTAAACCCCCACCCCTAACCCTCCTTTCCCCAACCCTACTGTACGTTAATGAGGCCACGTAGGCCTTCTCCCTAAGCCTACTAACAATCTCCCCAATAACCTTACCAGACCTATTACCTGGTATGGCCACTGTGAAGTATTCGAAGCCGTCACTGTACTTAGACGACTCTATGAAGATCCTACTATCCACGAAAACCGACTTAACGCTGAACTTGTAATCCGCGTAAAGCACTATGTCGGTGAAGTTCTTACCGGGATTAACACTAATGATCCTTACAACATCCCTATACCTACTCCTCAAGTCGCTGATAAACGACTTAATGGTGTCATCAAGCCTCTTATTTATCCTGAAAACCTCGAAGTTAAGGCCCTCACCCTGTAGGGGAATGAAGTACGGGTTATTAACCGTTAACTGATACTTCTCCGTTAACTCAGTCCAATCCCCATAATGGTGAAGCTTAATGTTAAGCAGCATCACAACTCCACATAATGATTACTCCTTATTAAGTTTTATTCATATATTTTACAAATATTTAACAATGAAATCATATGGTATTAAGACATACTCATTTAGTTTAAAAGAGAAGAAGAATTTCAAGGTTTGGCTAGTTACCCTTAGCAGTAGTTACTATGTCTTATGTGAAATTTAAAGTATATAATGTATCAATTTACTTATATTAAATGCATCTGAAACATCGAACACGTTAGAATAAGAAATATAAGTCTAGAACCATTAAGCTGGGTTATGAAGTGGGGTTACGTATTACCCGTGGTAGCGGTTGTTGTGTCTATAGTAGCTGTGTCTAGTGTTAATGTTGTGGGTGCCCAGCAGTCCTACCCAACATACTCAATGTATATGGCAGCCCCCTGGTACTATACGCTACTTCCACCTTGGCCTGCTCCTTGGTGGAATCCCTTCGCCACAGGTAATATACTGTTCTTTACCGGTACCTGGATGCCTATTGCTGATTTTGAGGATCCCACTGGTCAGTGGTGGCCTGTTTTGGCTAAGAGTTGGACTGTTTTTCCTCAGAATCATACGTTAATCATCTACTTTAGGCATGATCTTTACTGGTTTAATGGCACTGTCGTAATACCATTCACCGCATGGGATGCATATGCCTGGTTCTACATCAGTGATAAGGTGTTTGGTGATTGGGAATCCTATGGCTTAATGCCCCAGAACGCCGACAAGGACTTCATAATCATCAACAACTACACATTATCAATACACTTCGACTACTGGACAAATACCGGGTATTATTGGCTTCTAATGAGCTGGGTTCCTAATACGCCATGGCCAGTTTGGGAGAAGGTAGTCGAGGAACTTAAAACAATGAGTGTTACTCAGGCTCAGAGGTTTTCAAATAACATAACGAGCATGGTTGTTCCGTATTGGGGCCTTGCACCATATTACGTTACTAAAGTCTCCTCAGGTTACGTCACAGTTCAACTTGAGCCTGAGTACTTTAATGGCAAGCCACTGTTAGCCACATGGAATAAGATACTGCCATTCCACACGTGGCAATACTACCCAACAATAACGATAAACATTGGGCTCTCAGGTGGGTTAACCCAAGAGGTCTCATTAGCGATTCAGACCGACAACTACTTCATACATACATGGTATCCGTCATTAAACTTCATGCAGGTTCTTGAGAGTCATGGTTACTCAATACCGTTAATACCAGACATATCCATTGAGGGTATTGCTATACCAACCTACTACCCGTTTAATATTCCTCAGGTTAGGCAAGCCTTCCTCTACATTATTAATAGGACTGAGGATGCCTTGGCTTGGGGTGCACCGCAGTTAATCACCCCAGTTTACATTAATGTGCCTGCACCTGAGCCTAACGTTGTCCCAGGTCTGTGGTTGTCTTTCCCTGAGGATATTAGGGCTATGGTTGTTAACTTCACCCAGCCCAACTGGACTAAGGCGGCTCAACTCCTTGAGTCAGCCGGCTTGTATTATAAGAATGGGCAGTGGTACCTGCCCAATGGGACGCCACTAACGTTAACGCTTTATGCTAATTCGGGGGCTCACTTAGCTTGGCTTAAGGCGGCTCAAGTTGATGCGCTGGCATTAACCGAGTTTGGCATTAAGACTACCCTAGTAACTGTCGAGTCAAGCACGTATAGCACTGAGATCACCAGTTGCCAGTTGCCTAATACGGCTACTGACTGGTTCTATGCTGGTTCTAATAAGGGTGGTGTTGATGAGTCATGGATATACTACGACTACGCCTACGGTACGGCACCTGCACTTTACCCATCAGCATGGTGCATACCAGGTCGTACAACCCCATTCGCTTACCCGATTGTTCAGAATGGTCAGATTACTGGTTGGTACTGTAAGCCATTGGTCACGAACCTACCCATACCAAACAATACAATTATAACATGCGTAAACTCAACATTCGGCTACTTCAACTTCTCGAATTGGGAGAGTGCCATAAGTGCAGCCATGCCGGGTTCAAGCACATACTATGACTTGGTTAAGGCTTATTTCGCATGGTTCGAATACTGGGTGCCGGGTGTTGAACAGTTTGAGGCTCAGATAGCGTATGCGTTCCCAAGCGATAAGGTTGACCCAATGTGGGCCTACCAGTGTCTAAATGTCACTAACCCGAAGTACACTAGAGCAGCCTACGCGATACTTCACAATTGGGCTATGGGTTGGGGTTGGGATGGTCTCTACCCAGGATTTAACACCTGGCTATTCATGGGTGCCTTTGCGCCTCCAGGTCAGATACCACCATTAGCTCAAGCGATTATTAATGGTAGTCTTTGGACTAGGTATCCTCAGTATGCTGCTTTCATTGGTTTGCCAACGCCGGATCCTGAGTTGCAGGCTTGTGTTGCCTCATACTTCCACACAACATACACACCAGTAACAACAACCACAACCACTACAACAACCACGACTACTGCCACTACTACGGCAGTATCAACGGTGACTTCAACAACCACAGTAACGAGCACTATAACAAGCACCTCAGTATCAACCACAACAGCAGTAAGCACGGTAACCGTGACAAAACCAGTAATATCAACAGCATTAATCGCAGGAATAGTCATAATAGTAGTGGTCATCGCCGCAGTGGCCGCAATAATAGCACTAAGAAGGAGGTGAGGATACTCATAAAGTTTAAAATAGATTAAAATAATTTCCTTTTGTTTTTGCCTTATATTTATCTTCTATTTAGGCTTGTTGCTCAATATACGTTGGTGGTTCGGTGTTTGCTAGGGCGTCGTTTATGATGTCTACTGCTGTTACTGATTCCCTGAACTCTGGCTTGATGAGTATCCTGTGCATTAACGCTGGGTATGCTGCTGCCTTTACATCGTCGGGTATTACGTAGTCCCTACTCTCCATTAGTGCCATTGCCCTTGCCAGTTTAAACATGCTTACCAGGGCCCTTGTGCTTATTGGTGCATCAATCCTCTTATCCGCCCTGACCCTATTAACTATGTTAATCATGTAGCCCAGCACCGAGTCGTCCATGTAAACGCCCTTAACCTCGCCTGCCACCGAATCAAGCATGCCGTTGATCATTGAACCATCCCCCATGACCTCACCCTCAATAGTATCAATACCCCTTATTATGGCTGCCTCATACTCGGGTTTTGCGTAGTCCACGTATAGGCTTACCATGAACCTATCCAGTAGGGCTAGGGGAAGTGGTTGAGTTGCACCTAGGGTAACCTCAACAATGTTCATCGTGGCTATTATAACATTTGGCCTTGGTAGTGGTATTGGCTTACCCTCAATTGTCGCCTGCCCCTCCTGCATAACCTCAAGCAGGGCCGAGAGGGTCCTGGCTGGGGCCCTGTTTATCTCATCAAGGAGAACCACGTTGTTGAATATTGGCCCCTTGTTAATCCTCAATTCACCACTGGGCGTGTAAATGGCGAAGCCAACTATGTCTGATGGGAGGGTTTCGTTGGTTACCTGAACCCTCCCAAAGCTACCACCAATGGCCCTGGCCAGTGCCTTAGCCAGTGTGGTTTTGCCGCTCCCCACAGGGCCGAGGAGCAGTATGTGTCCCCCCGCTAGTAATGCCGCAACAACAGTGTGGACGACTGTTGGGTTGCCTATGAAGACCCTGTTGACGTACTCCTCAATTTGCCTAGCCACCTCGGCGGCATTAACCACACGGTGCCCTTACCTCCGCCTTTTTAAAAATAGCATTAAGGATAGTAGGACCATGGGTGCCGCCGAGAGGGCGTAGTTGGCTGGGTACTGTGATGCGTAGTGGCGTAGGTATGCTACATACATCCTGAGGGTTAACTGAACCCCACCACCCAGTGATGGGATTAAATACGCGGCTGAGCCATTGCACAACTCCCTGAGCAGCATCATGTTGCCCCCGTAACCCAGTAGTGAGTTCATGAATACCCCTGGGCTTGAAATAATGACCACGTAACCCTTACCAACCCTAGCAGTAACCATTACCGGGAATGGACCTGCCTCACCACCTGCTATGCTGCTTAAGCCGGTTAAGGCGACTACAGCGGCATTCCCCGGGTTAATCACCGTGGCGTTGTCCAGTGTTATGAAGGATGCCGTTATGTTCAATGGACTATAGTTACTCACTGCGGCTATTGGGAAGTACTCGTTTAGGGAGTTGAAGAGTGGGTCCTTGATCACCAGGCCCGTGATTGATACATCAACACCCAGTTCCCTTAGTAGGTGATTGGCTGTGGGTGAGTTAGAGAGCACCACAACCACACCACCCCTTGCCAACACGCCCCTAAGCCCATTGACATACGCCTTAGGTAGGTTGACGAGGGGTATTACGAAGACTACCCTACTGCCGTTCAACTCCCAGGGCGTGTAAACTGGCCTTAGGCAGATTGAGGCTGCCTTTGAGTAGCCGTCCCAGTTTGGGTTGCTTGGACTGTAGGGGGCTGTGTAGGGGTATAGGTAGACCACTGCTAGGGCTAGGAGGATGGATAGGGTAATGGCCACCGCCAGCGTCCTCACCGCCTAATCACCATGGCCAGGTAGCTTGATGCGGCCTCAACATCACTATCGGTGGGTAACCTCGGTGAGTAAAGGGCCTCCTCGGCTAGGGCAATGAGCCCATTGAGCCCCTTAACAACCTCACCATCGGTAAGCCTACCACTCACTAGGGCTAGGTACTCCCTAAGCGTTAACCCGCCGCCAAAGGCTATCCCGGTGGCCGCGCCCACAGCCATTATTGCCTTGGTGAGGGAGTCTAATATTGCCTTAACCCTTGGGTCACCTAACCTTGCTGAGGGGATGGGTTGCCTAAGGGACTTGGCAACGGCCTCAACTGTAACGGCCACTGGGGTTTGGGTTACTGGGGCTCTATGCCTAACCCCCCTTGTTAGCCTAACGGCGACTAATGCTGCTGGGGCTAGGGCGGCTAGTATGGCTAGTTGGGCTAGGTTAACCACAAGCACCCTCACGGTTGCGGCCACTCCTTCAATGGGTGGGTTTGGGGTTATGGTTACGTTGAGTGTGGTGAACCCCATGCCTAGGGTTAAGGGTAGCCTAATGGGTATGGTCACTGTGGGTGAATTAACCACCACAGCCCTTCTCAGTGGGCCTAGGTTAACCAGTAGGGTTAGGTTTCCCTTAACCGGTGGCTCAATGCTTATGCGTATGGCACCTGTGAGGCCGGCTAGGAGAACTGTGCCGCTTAGCCTAATGCTCGGCCTAACCCCAACCACCGTGATGTTCAGGGCGCGTTCAGCTGGGGAGTAGGTTAAGTTCGGCTTAACATAGATGAGTAGGGTTATGTTGCTTGGCCTTAGAACTGAGGTTGGTATGGTTAAGTTGAAGCGGCCGTTTATGGAGGTTGCATTGAGGCTTAACCCACCAACCATAACGGTAACTGCCCTATCACCCCCAGTCACGTTACCCCAAATCAATAGGTAGTCACCCCACTTAACAACTGTGCCGTTAACGTGAATCACCAGCCTGGTCTCATTGAAGAGCAGCCTAACCGTGGCCTCGGCGGTTGAGCCAGCCAGCCCCTTGTTGACCGGTATGAAGAGTGCCTTAACCGAGGTTTCGTTGACGTAAATGTAGGGTAGCGTTATGTTTACGGTGTAGAAGCCAGTGGAGTTGGTCACGGCTGAGGCGATTACTCTACCGTTAACGGTTACCAGGATTAACTGACCCCCCAGCCCCGTGCCGTTGGGTAGTGTTAACCTACCGTAGGCCGTGATGGTTGAGCCTACGGTGGCTGAGCCACTGGTTAGGTTTATGGTTAACGTGGTGTTCATGGCGCTGCTGCTTGACGCTAGTTTACTGATTAATTGGCTTAGGGTTGAGTTACCTAGGGCAGTGGTCATGTACTGGGCCGCTAGCAGTAGGCCTGCACTGTGGCCTAATAGGCCCTGCACTCCGGTGTTGTTCAATATTAACTCACCTATCATCGACGTGTTGATTAATGGCACATTATATGGGATGGCTAAGTGACTTGAGGAAGCTAGGTTGATTAGGGTGCTTAATTCATTAGTATTTAGTGGTGGTGCCTGGCCGTTGGAGTAGGCTGTCCTACTGGCGTTTATGAAGCCTATGATGGAGGCCAGCTTAGCCTTAGTTAAGTTGCCTAGTGTTGAGTTGATTAGCATGAGGGTTTCCTTAATATCGTTAATGCTTATGACCTGCTGGGCTGTGGTTGGGTTGACTAGGTTAGCCTCCGTGGGTGTCTTAAGCATGGGCTTAATGGCGATTAGGGCAGCTACGAGGATGATTAATGCTAGGGTTGAGTAGACTAAACCAAGTCTCATAACGAGACACCTAATATCGCCATTATCCTCAGGGCGGCGAAGTATGTGAAGACTGCCACTAGGGTTATGGAAATTACATTGTGTATAAACCTAACCTTCCTCGGTATTGGCTCGGCTAGGAGCATGCTGGCTAGGTATATTATGGTGTATAGGGATAGGTAAATGTCCAGTGAACGAACTCCCAGGTAGTAGAGGAAGGAGGTCAACACTCCGGTTAGGGTTAGCTGGGTGATTAAGGCGTCCTTAAGCATTACCCAACACCCTTAACCTAACCAACAATGCACCCCTATCCCTAGCCTCATCCTGAATGGCAATTGGCCTATTAAGAACCTCGGCGGTTATTGAGGCTACTATGGAAGCCACCACTGAACCTAACACGGCCCTTATGGCTGAGTTTCCGTATAGGTCAATTAACCTAGCCCCCTCAACCCTAACACCAATAACCTCACCCTCAGTCACAGCCACCCCCCTAGCCAGTGAAAGCTCCCTAACTAGGCAGTTCCTCAGGGAGGTCTCGAGGTCGCTTGAAATAACCTCCCTACACGCCGCCACAGCCCTGGATCCTGGGGAGGCTAGGAGTAGCCCCGTTGCCCCCTGCCCGTAGGTGGCTAGGGGCTTACCAATAATCTTAATACCGCCTAGGCCTGCAATCGGCGTTGACGGGACAAGGACCATTGGCTCACCCCCCACGGCGCTTGAGGGTAGGTAGATGCCGTTGTTGACAACACCGGAGGCCTCCACAAGGGCTGAGACGTTCTCCCAGGCTGCGGAGGCTAGGTTCACGATGGTGTGCTCCATGGCCCCCTCATCCCACTGCACCAGTATGCCTATGACGAAGACGGCCACCCCAAGCACCATTAGCGGCGTTAATCCGGGTTCAAGGTAACCCACCACGGCTAGGGCTGAGCCAAGCGCCATTAGCGATGGGCCAGCGTCGCTGCGGGTATTGGGCATTGGTTGAGGTGGCTTGATAGACTTAATAAACTTAATTCAAGTGAAGCAATCCCTAGGTGTTGAGGCGTACCTCGCCTTCCTCAATGCCGCCACGGTGAGCAGTGCAATGGTTAGGGCTGTGTTGCTGACGACAATTGGGATTAGCCTAATCCCCCACGGAGTGTAGTTGAGTATTAAGCCAACCAGCGGCACTACGGCTAGGCTTAGGCCTATTGATAGGGCTAGCCTCTCAAGGGGGGCCAACTCATCGCCCCTTGGGTATAGGGCCTCCACTATTGAGTAACCCGGCATGAAGAGGACGCTTACTGCACCCAGTAGGTACCTGATAGGCATTAGGGGGCCACCCTTAACCAGCATTACAACGGTCAGTGAGGCTAGGGTTATGGCTAGGGTGACCCAGTACCAAACCCCATCAACACTGGCCAGGAACATGACGGCGTTTTCAAGTGGTTCATGCTCAATGTTCAACTCACCCCTCTTCCACATTAGGTAAACCTCATAGGCAACCCAACTCCTGGGTAAACCGGTCTCCCTTGAGACCACCTCCACCAGTTGATTAACCGTCGTGCACCTACCCCTCGACGCAGCAGCCCTGATCAGGCTGTGTAAGTCTTTATCCACATCAACCACCCGTCGCGTTCACCCAGAGTTGAACATACTCGCCTGTGTAGGTTAGGGTTAGGTTAAGTGGGTTGTACATCCACAGTTCACCAACAAGCCTAAAGTCACCAGTCTCATTAAGCCTGAGGCTTAAAGGCGCTACCCAGGTCTCATTGCTCAGGAGGACTCTTTGGTAGGTTAGCAGTGGGCTGCCCGGCAGTGGTGGTGGGGTTGTGTTGTTGGTTACGTATATGTAGACCACGAACCAAATGGGCCTGTTCATGTGGTTGTAGACCAGTACGTATAGGTTAATGGTTTGGTTTACGGCCACCGAGGTTGGGTAACCCCCAATCCTGCCCCCAGGCCCCAGTAGGCCTATGGCTGAGAACTGAGTCGCCTCAACCCCGGTGAGGCTGTGGGCGGCTAGGAACACTGCGAAGACTATGACAAGCCCTGTTAAAACGGCAAGGACCTCACTATCAGTCAAGAAGCCCCTCGCCTTACCACCACCTAGGGTTACCCTATCCCCACCCCTGAACCTAAGCCAAAGCGAACCCACCAATTCACGGCGCCTCAGGTAGAGGAGGGTTAAGGCACCCACCGCTAAGGCGCCCAAGGCCCCGTAGGCCACAGCCTCAATGAGCCTCCTCTGCTCAACCTGCCTAGCCAAGGCTGGGGCCTGGTTAAGTACACTTAACGCCAACCCCACCGCATTGTCGTATTGGCCGGTCTCGGTTAGGTTTATAGCCTCGTTGAGTGTGGCCACCAGCCCAGTTACGTTCCCGCCCTCAGCCCCTATGGCCGATACGTTGCCGTAGGCCAGTAGTAGGCTCCTTGGGGGTTGCTGTGCCTCAACGGCCACTGTGACTAGGCTTAATGCCGCAAGCACCAGCATTGCTAAACCTATTAACCTGGCCACATGGGGCACTGGTGGGTGTGTTAAAATGCGTTATTCCGATTATTGGCTAAGGTATTTCAACCTAGGCGTGTTGACTGGTAGTGGGTAGTGGGGTTAGGTTTGAGGATTACGCCGCTGAGTTGCTTAGTAGGCTTGGGTTTAGGGTAATTGACAGGAGGGTTAAGGTTATGAGTAATGGGGTTGAGGTTGGTGAGGTTGACTTAATAGCCGAGGATGAGTGCGGCAATAGGTACTCCGTTGAGGTTAAGGCCGGTAAGGTTGACGTGAGTGGGGTTAGGCAGGCGTACACCAACGCCAAGTTGATCAACGCAAGGCCTCTTGTGTTGGCTAGGGGGTTCAGTAATGACTCAAGTAGGGCCCTTGCGGAGGAGCTTGGGGTTAGGGTTATTGAACTTGAGGAGGCTGTTGTTCTTAAGCCGGATGAGTTGAGGGCTGCGGTGGAGTCAGCCATATACGACCTGATTGATGAACTAGCCAACGCCCTAGTAGCCCTAATGAGCATGAGGAATGCTGACGACGCCCTGGAGGCCGTAGCCCAATGCAATGACTGGGGGTGCGTGTGCGGTAGGCTTGGTTTGAGTGGGGATGAGTGCGGTAGGTGGATTAGTGGGCTTAGGGGTGAGCTTGGGCTTAAGGCATCCTCACTGAGGACGCTTAGGGCAATAGTGAAACTCTATATGCTGATTAAAGGTCTACACGGGGCTAACGCTTAATTACCAGTAGCCGCAATAGTTAATGTAAATGCTAACATCGGGTGAGTTAATCTCAGTGGCGGCTGGTGCAGCCCTAGCAGTGTTAATAGGCCTCAGGAGGCCACCGCCACTAATATCGGCGCTGCTCCTGATAGCCATAGCCCTACTCGGCCTTGGGCTGGCCTACGCCCTGGGTGCATTGGCGGCTGTCGGGGTTTACGTACTCATAATGGACATTGGCTACGTGGCCGGATTAACAGCTTCACTGGTGAGGGAACTAATAGGGGGCAGTCAAAGGCAGGCCGTGGCCGAGGTCGGTGGGCTATTGACCGGTGAGGCTGAAATTAGGAAGATTAGTGGTAGTAATGGCGGTGTGGTGGAGGTTACCGTGTTTGAGGGCAGGATTGCCCCAATCTACATGGATAGGGGGCCCATTGAGGAGGTTGCGGCGGCATTGTCAACACTGGCCAGCGCAGCCATAGGCCTAATGAAGAATGGGCAGGTCATTAGGGTTAAGCTTGGGAGGGAGAGCGAGGAGTCACCCGTCAAGGTGGTTTCAAACCTAGGCGAACTAAGCGAGCTAGCGCAGCTGCTTGTCAATAGGAGTAAGGTTAAGGGCCCCGGCGAAATCAGCGGCGTTAAGCTGGGTGGTAGGGCAATACTGGTTTATAGGAATGGTAAACTGGCCTACATAATACCCATCAACCAGTAACACTAGAGTAATATCAACCTTGAGATAAGGCTAATTTAAGCACAGCTATATACATTATTGTATTATTAGTGTAATTAAAAATAATGCTTTATGTATAGCATGAATAAAGCTTAGGGTAATACTTAAAAATATAGCGGTTAAAATTAACTGACCCAACGTGGCCCAGAGGAGGGGTATATCCAACGTAGTGGCTACGATAATACTCATAGCCGTAGCCATAGCACTAGCCGTGGCAGTGGCGATATGGGTTTTTGGCATGTTTAGGAGTAGTGCCCACGCTGGGACGCTGAATGCAATAAGCGAAGACCTATACTTATCTGGCACTAATGCTTACTTAGTGCTTTATGTCAGTAACCCCACTGGCACAACCCAGAACATAGTCAGTGTAACACTCGGCGGCACATCCTGCAATTTCAGCGGTGAATCACCCAGCAGCCCAGTTAGTACCCTCACTTCATATACAGCTAATAGTCCAAGTCAGGTTGCGATTCCAGGCGGTACTTTTGAATACCTAGTATATATATGTGGTAGTAGTACTTCATACACTGCTGGTGTCCAGTACTCAGGCACCATATACCTATCCACCGGTACCAGCATACCGTTCACCGTAACAGCGCAAGCGTTAAGTTAAGCTCTGGTTAAAAATTGGTTAAAACACCTAAAATTAAAAATCGAAGGATTTTTCCTTACTTCCCTTTGTCTTAACTATTGGTTAGGTAGGTTATGTGTTGGTTTAGTTGTGTGGACGTAATGCTTATATAGTCTAGGGTGTTGGGTGTTTGGGGATTGTTATTGAAGGGTGGGTTAGGGACTCCCGGGATGGATTGTTAAAGGTGCTTAGGGGGGAGGGTTTAGAATTCAGTGAGGTTGAGTTTAGGCCTGGTAACTGGCCCATGCCCCCAAGGCTTCTCTTCGACGGCATCAATGTTGAGCCTGATACGCCCAGTGAACTTTACATAACAGACACGACGTTTAGGGATGGGCAGCAGGCGTTTTATGCATATGGCGTTGAGGATGTTGAATCATTGTTTAGGCTGCTCTCTGAGCTTGATAATGGTAGTGGTAGGGTGGTTAGGAGTGAGTTCTTCCTCTACACTGAGAGGGATAGGAGGATTGTTAGGGCTGTTCGTGGACTTGGGTTTAAGTACCCTAAGGTTATTGGTTGGGGTAGGGCTAGGGTTGAGGATGTTAGGCTTGTTAGGGATAATGGGCTTGATGAAATGGTAATGCTCATGTCCGTGTCGGACATACACATTAAGGCTAAGTTCAACACCACTAGGCATAGGGCGGCTGAGAAGTACCTTGAGGCCGCTGAGGAGGCTTTAAGGAGTGGCGTGGCCCTTAGGTGTAGCCTCGAGGACGTGACTAGGGCGGACGTCGTGGGCTTTGTGCTGCCGCTGGTTGATAGGCTAGTTAGGCTTAGTGAGAGGTACGGCGTGCCAATGGTCATAAAGCTCCCGGACACCACTGGTGTTGGTGTACCCTACCCCACGGCGGCCCTGCCGTACAGTATACCGAAGCTGGTCTGGCTCATGAGGCATGCTCTCAAGTTGCCTAGTAATGCGGTGGAGTTTCATGGGCATGGGGATTACCATATGGCGGTTGCTAACGCCGTGGCTGCCTGGGTTTACGGGGCTGGGGTTAACAATGGGACGCTGCTGGGTATTGGGGAGAGGGCTGGTAATGTCCCCATTGAGGCTTTGGTGGTTTGGTACGGTAGGCTCAGGGGCTCCTTTGATGGAATGGAGCCTAGGGTTATTGCTAAGGTGGTTGAGTACTTCAGGAGGATTGGTTACAATGTGCCTAGGCACCAGCCCATAGTGGGTGGCAACGCCTACGCCACGGCGGCCGGCATCCACATTGATGCCCAGTTGAAGGACCCCGAGACGTACCTATCCATGGACCCGTCCATAGTGGGTATGAGGCAGGTGGTTCTCATAGGCCCATATGCAGGTAAGGCTGGGGTGGCCCACGCCTTAAGGAGGGTTGGGTTAAACGTGGGTAAGGGTGATGGGGAGGTTGAGAGGGTTTACAGGGAGTTGGTTAGGCTTTACGATGAGGGTGTCCTTAGGGAGCCCATTAGCGAGGAGGAGTTCCTAAGGATCCTAGGTAGTTTAAACGGGGATGACTCTAAGTAAACTCGGTAACACCTTAGTTAAAACCTCCCCCGTGGGGCTTAGCGGCGTATTCCTCTTCACCAATTGCCTATATACCTTAACCACAGCGCTTAATAGGCCGTGGTTTAGGGGTGTGGTGGTGCGTAAGATACCGAGGACCATGTGCACCCAGCACCCGGACTATGCCTCAATGCCCCAGTGGGTTAGTGGCGACTTCATTAAGGGTGATGATGAGGTTTACGAGGCCTACGTTAACTACAGCGTCTACGGTTGCCAGGAGACTATGTGGGACTTTGAGGGTAAGGACGTTGACATATACGTCGTTAGGAAGCTCCTGGAGAGTTACGGGGGCTTCTTCATAAACAATGTCCTCGGTGAGGACATTTTCCTAACCTACAGGTTACCTAACCCCAACGTGGAGGTTTCGGATAGGAAGGTTTACGCTGAGGCCCTTGAAACAATACCAATGGCCTATGACTTGGCTAGGGTGTTTTACGGTAGGCCGGTTAGGGCTATCTTCGAGGTTATTTTCCCATTAACCTCAAGCCACATGGACCTGATCCTCACCCTAAAGTACTATGAGAAGGTTGTGGCTGGGAAGTGCAGTGTGGAGCTTTACAATGGGGTTAAGGTGGCTGACCTGATAGGTGAGGTTGAACCCAAGAGCATTGAGGTCATACCACTGGTGGAGGACATGGAGTCCCTACTCAGGGTGGACAGCATAATTGAGGGTTACGTTAAGGTGGCTAGGCCAAGCTACATGAGGGTCTTCATAGCCAGGTCAGACCCAGCCATGAACTACGGCCTGGTGCCAGCGGTGCTACTGGCTAAGATAGCGCTCTCAAGGGCCCATGAGGCTGGCGGTAGGCTTGGCGTTGAGGTTTACCCAATAATAGGTGTTGGCCCAACACCCTTCAGGGGTAACTTCAACCCACGCACTGTGGATAGGACGCTCAACGAGTACCGCGGCGTATACACTTTCACTGTTCAATCGGCCTTTAGGTATGATTACGGTGTTGACAGCGTTAAGGCAGCCATAGACTCCGTCAACAACGCCAAACCCACCGAGCCAGTCATAATGAGTAAGGGTGAGGAGGAAGCTGCCCTAGCCTTGATTAGGCAGTACATTGAGAGGTATCAGGCCGAGGTTGAGGGTTTGGCTAGGGCTATTAACTACATGGCTCAGCTCCTACCCCCAAGGAGAACTAGGAGGCTTCACGTGGGGCTCTTCGGGTATGGGAGGGGGTTTAGGGGGGTTACCCTACCAAGGGCCATAACCTTCGTTGGGGCGCTTTACTCAATGGGCATACCACCCGAGTTGCTTGGCCTATCAACACTGCTTAAGCTTAACGAGGAGCAGTGGAGGGTCCTGGAAAACCACTACGTTAACCTATGGCGTGACCTGGGTGAGGCGGCCCAGTACGTTTGCGTTGAGTGCATTGAGCAGCTGCCTAACATAAAGGTTAATGAGCTTAGGGTCAGCAGGGAGGTTACCTCAATGGTCCTTGAGGACATTAAGGCCCTGGATCAACTTGGGGTTAAAACGCCACTGCAGGGTTTTGAGCACAGGAAGCATTCACTACTGGTTAGGCTATTCCTAGAGAGCCTAAGCAACGGCTATATAAACGAGGCCAAGGGATACCTAGTGGAGATGGCTAAGGCAAGGAGAGCAATAGGCTAATTCAGCCGCATCATCCTATCCCTCAGTATTTTAAATAGTACCATGAGCCGGTAATGAGACTGGTGGTCTGGGGTTGCGTGGCTGCAGTTATCTATCGGTAAAATGGTGCCTAAGAAATGTGTAGTATTCATTTGCTGTGGGTGGTTGTTTCTTGTTTTATTAGTGTTTCGTATATTTTTCCTAGTAGGTCGTATAGTGTGTCGATTCTTTTATTGGTCTCGTCGATCCTCCTGTTTATGCTTTCCCTCATCTCGCTCATACCCTTACCCAACTCATCAATCCTCTTATTAACCTCATCAATCCTCTTGCTTGTTTCCTCTATCCTCCTGCTTAACGTGTCGTTTATTGCATTAATCCTATTGTTAATCTCATCAATTCTCTTATTAGTCTCATCAATCTTCCTACTTAATGCCTCGTAATTCTTACCCATTAATTCGTAGAGGGCGTCGATCCTCTTATTCGTCTCGGTTACATCCTTCCTAATCTCCTGAAACAAACCAAGCATCAACACAACCAAATCCTCCGTGGTTAGCTTCTTACCCTCACCAACCTTCCTCAAGACAGCCTCCAAGGCACCACCAATAGCAGAAGCAGCAACATCAAAACCAGACACAACAAAACAAAGAAACACAAACTAATAAAGATTTAGGTACTTGTTAGCTTAAGTGTGGGTTAAATTCCCTTTAAGGTTCACTGAGTGGATTCTTAACGCTTAAATGAATATTGATCTAATCATTTAGTCGCCTCTTTTATACGTGTTTTCAGTATGTAAATGCAGGTAACGGAAGGTATCGTTAAAGGACGCTGACTATGTTGAGTTTCCCCACTGGATCATTTGCATCGCCAGTGGTTCCTGGGCTCAGTAGATGGATGCGCCATGGTTCCCTTCCACCTGTCTGCTTAACTGATGGATGCTAATTGTGATTCGTACTACGGTGGGTTAACTTGCCCGTGGGTAACTACGTTTAATCATTGAAACCGAACTCTCCTCAGTAGTGGTGTCAGGTTAATTTGCCTGAGGAGTGGGTCGGTTACTGTGTATTCACCTTTACCCCTCTTCTCAACGAAGTTGTAGTTCACCAGTGCATTAAGGGCATTTGTGAACTCCCTATCACCCACCTCCTCACCTAGCATTGCAGATACGGCCGCCTTTAAGTCACCCCACCTGTTGGCTACCCTTAGGGCTTGGATTATGGCTACGTAAAGCGCCTTATTCGCCTTATCCTCCAGGAAGTGCTTAAGCTCGTTAACCATTATCCTACCCCCCTCCTCAACGGTTGCCCTTAGGGCGTCCTCAAAGCTTAACCCCCTAATCGCGTGGTAGTTGCCGAATAACGTGAGCCAGCCGACGACACCATCTACCTTATCTATGACCTCATCGTACCTGCTGAAGGACATGCCCACCTCCTCAAAACCCCTCCTGAGGAACTCCCTGGACTCATCACTATTGAATGGCCTCAGCTTAACCTCAACGGGTGGCCTACCGTAGAGTGGTGAATCTGGCCCGGGGTTAAGTAGGACTTTGGTTAACCCTATGTAGGAGCCGGTGAACATGAAGGTTACCCTTGGGTTGCTTGAGAAAACGTTGCCAAGTATCTTGAGGAATTGGCCGCTGACCCTTGATAATTCCTGAACCTCGTCAAGCCCAATAATGGTCCTATCGCCTATTGAGAGCAGGAGCTCCAGTAGGCTACTGGCAACCCTACGCCCACCCCTCACGGTTAAGCCAAGGGAGCCTATCATGAAGTTTAGTGACATCCTTAGGCTTAGGTTAACCCTGGACCTACTCAACTCATTGACTAGCATTGACAATAGGCCTTTAAGCGAGTTAACACCCCTAAGGTTTACGTAAACAACCTTGAAGCCGTCACCCTCCAGCTCCCTTAGGGCAACCTTAATGAGACTGGTCTTACCTATACCACGCTGCCCACTGATGACAACCCAGTTACCGGCTGTAACCTGCCTCCTAATGAAGTCTAGTTCAGAATCCCTACCAAACAACTCGCTCCTGGTTTCCTTGGGGTGTAGGTCGAAGAGCACTGCAGACCCAGCAGTAACTGCAGACCCACCAGTTAATAAACCCACCGCATGGATCAGTGGAATTGAATGGCACCCATGAATTGGGAAAGGTTTTTAAATTGCGTGTCCAAAAATTGGTAACAGTATGAATGACTGGAAGCCCCCGCCCACCAGCCTGCATGCCCTAGTTAGGTTGTTGACTGTTATTGAGGAGTTTACTAGGTTGCATGGGCGTGGCCCTTACACTAGGGAGTTGCTTAGTCAACTCCGTTCCTGGGGTTATGGTGAGGGGTTGCTTTCCCTGGCTTGGGGTTTGGGACTTGTTGAGAGGTATGATGATTATTGTAATGGGCGTGGTGGGAGGGTTTGTAGGTTTAATAGGCTTAGTGAACATGGCCGTGAGTTCCTGAGGAGTTACAGTGAATTACTGAGGTTGCTTAGCCAGCAGTAAAGCATGCATTCACTAAGGTGCATTGTCCTGGGTGGATACGGTGACCTAAGCCTAGGCTCCAGGGAGCTACTGGATATAGCCAAGAGGGTCTCTAGGGGTGAAATCCCCTGGTCTCTCCTGAAGGCTAACTAGACCCACCCTCTCGGCTACCTTACTCATCCTCCTCACAGCCCTCATCGCCTCATCAACCTGTCGTCAAGCGTTATTGCATTACCTGGATCAGCTATTAAGATGTAGAGGTCCATACGCAGGTTACGTTTAACCAAGGTAGTCTTGCCGGTCTTCCTCCTACCGTATATAAGGGTCCAGTTTCCTATGGCCCTTACCGCATCCTCCTCCCTCCTCTTAATATATAGTCTCACTGGACTAGTCCTATAGGACTAGTTTAATAAAGACTACTTATGGAGATCAGAGCATTTGTTTTACAGGGCTGATTTATTGCGAATGCATTAATGGGTGTGCCACTTGACTTCATTTTTATGGCTACTAATGCTTTAAATAATAGTTAATGACTTGAGCGAGGATAAGTATATATTATTATTGGTAGGGGAAACCTAGTAACAGGCATGAATTAGGTGCAAAAGAATTGCTTTTTACAACAATAATATAATTTTTTAATAATCCTAACTGAGGAATATTGGTGGTGAAGCCTCAATGGAGCATGTATGGGTTAATGTAAGATTAGTAAACCCCATCACTGGTAAAGAGATTGAAACCAAGGCATTAGTGAACACTGGCGCAAGGCACAAAAGTCCACAAAAGTCTCCACCGTCTCCAGAGAGACGGCATCTCCAGTGCTTGCCTCCAATGAGTTGAATGAGGTTTTAATAGGCGTCATAACCCTTGAATCACTGGGCTTAACCGTGGATCCGATGACTGAGGAGTTAAGGGAAACTGAGATACTAATGCTTTAGTAGATATAATTAATGTAGCGATAAGACCGATCTCACTTAGTTATGAGGGACCATAAAGTTAATAACCGAGTTCACGATAATCAGTTGAATGTCTGTTGATTTGAGGGGTTTGTTGTTGAGGTTGCTTCGTGAGGATGAGGAGTTTAGGTTGGCTGTTATGGGTTTGCTTGGTTATAGTGATGTTAAGTCTTCTGTTGATAGGCTTGTTGAGGCTGTTAATGAGTTAACGAGGGTTATTAAGTCACATGATGAGAGGTTGGCTAGGCTTGAGACTGCAGTAGAGGAGTTAACAAAGGCAGTTAGGGCTCATGAGGAGAGGCTAACGAAGGTGGAGGATAGATTATCGAGGATTGAGGCAGCCATCGAGGAATTGACAAGGGCTGTTAAGGCACATGATGAGAGACTAACGAAACTGGAGAGTGCAGTTGAGGAATTGACGAAGGCGGTCAAGGCACATGAGGAAAGACTAACAAAGGTAGAGGACAGGTTGACTAGGCTCGAGAACGCAGTCGAAGAACTAACAAAAGCAGTTAGATCACACGAAGACAGATTAACCAAAGTAGAAGATAGACTAACCAGACTAGAAAACGCAGTAGAGGAGCTGACGAAAGCAGTTAGGTCGCACGAAGAAAGACTAGCGAAGGTGGAGGAAAGATTAACGAAGGTGGAGGATAGGCTGACTAGGCTAGAGAGGGCAGTCGAGGAATTAACGAAAGCGGTTAGATCACATGAGGAGAGGTTAACGAGGATAGAGAGGAAGATGGTTAACGTGGAGAGGAGACTTAGTAGGATTGAGAGGACTCTTGATAACATCACCATTAGTCTCGAGGATGAGGCTAATTACATGGTTCAGTATCTGCTTAAGCAAAGGGGTATTGTTGTTAAGACTAGTGGCATATTCTTTGACTCTAAATATGAGTTCGATATATACGGTGGTGATGGTGATGTTACGGTTATTGGTGAGGTTAAGTCTAGGGCTAGCCCGAGGACTGTGCAGAGGCTGGTTAATAAGGTTAGGAGGGTTATGGGGAAGTGGCCGGAGAGGTTTAAGGGCAAGGTGATAATAGTCCTGTACTGCCTAAGGGCACTACCGGGCACTGTTGAGGAGGCTGGGAGGCAGGGTGTGTGGCTGATGGAGGATTTAGAGGAGAAAACGAAACCGAATATTTAACGGGCCAGTTGCTTAACCGTTAATTGAAGTGCTGAAGCTTTACCTAATGATAATTTTGTAAATGACCCTAAGCCTCTGCTGCGCAGATTCTTGACGGTTACGTTAAGGTTGCTATTACTATGGCAATTGCTATTACGCCTAGGAGCATCGGGATGCCCATGATGCCGCTCGCGTTCCCACGCCACGTCTCAATGGTTAGGGTTAGGATGAAGTTACCTGGCTGAAGTGCGTATAGGCAGGTTAAGTAACCCACCAGTAGGAGGGCTAGTGGCGCCAGGACATCGAGCGCTATGAAGCTTAACCTACCCACACCAAGCCTCCTCCTGTAGGATGCCGTGAGTAGTATGGCTGCTATGTAGGTCATAGCCAGCATAACCATGGTTATGATAATCCCCCATACCGCCGACGCCATTGCGTGGGCCGCCACGTAGGTATCCCATTCACAACCCACGTAACCGGGCCTACACAGTGGTTGAACTGCGTGGAGGGCGTATTGAAACACCTGCTGAGGCACTGGGGCATTTGATGTGGAGAATACGTTGGTTAGGGCCCAACTGGTAAGGGACTTGGGCACGGTCAACAAGCCCCTCAGCGCAATATACTCGCCGCCAATGAGCGCTAAAACGAGGTATATAACCCCTTCCCACCTCCTCATTAAACAACGAAACAGCAACACCCCTTAAAAGCTTACCAGCCGCATGCACATAGCGTTAGGTAATGACTAAAGGTTGATGAGTAGAAGGCTTTATAAGTTGCGTTACCAATGGTTGGTAACGTTAATGTTCAGTAGTGCTTTGGGTATTGGCTTAAGTTTTCATGCTCCCCTTCAATTCCTCAAGCTCCTTCTCCAATTGCTCACTCCACTTGGTTCTCCCCCTTAACGACTCCACCTGCTTCACTATCTCGGCTATGAGCTCCATCGTAGCCCTTGCGGCCTCCTCCCTACTCCTGAATTTTGAGAGCGCCAGGTCTGGGTCTGGGCCATTGTACTGGTAGTCGTGTAGGTTCAAGGCCCTATCAGTCCACGCTGATATGCCAGTATATCCAATGTCGCTTAGCATTAGCGATAGCTGCATTATTCTAGTTGTCGGCACCCTCGGCACTGCAGTGGATTCAAGCCACCTCCTCTCCTCATCCGCCTTAACCATTGCCCTTAATTTATCTAGTTCAAGCCTGAGTAATGCAGCCATTAGGGCTCTCCATGCTTGAAACGCCTTGCCAGCGGCATTCCTAACGAGACCCTTACTGAGGAACTCTAGGGCTAGCCTCGACTCAACCAAGGCCTCAAGAAGCCTAGCCTCCACGTAGGACTCATCAGTTGGTTTAGGTAGCGGCCTCTCAATAAACTCCACGCCTTAAGTGGCTTTGTAGGCTTAAAAGGATTTGCCTAAGCCCACATGGGTATTGAACCATGTCTCAAGCCAGTGTTAATGATGATCCTTGAGGTGGTGCCTATTGCAGGACCTCCTCCAGTGCCACTAATTCCCTGTTGTTTTCAATGAGCCACACCTTTAATTCCCTGGCCCTTTGCCTTGCTGATGGGTCTGCTAACATCGTGTAGAGGACTGGCACTAACCTACCCGATACCTTGTCAGGCCGCCTGTGCTGTAGCTCCTGGGCTCTGTGGAGTACGTCCTCCACTATGCCTGCGCCGGCCCTAACCTTGGCTTCACCGGCTACTGTTATTGAACCGGCGTTGCAGTATATGTCGAGCTCGTAGGAGTTGTCAACCCATAGATGCTCGGCTACGCACCTGTAGCCCCTTTGCCCAAGTAGGTATGAAACCCAGTCGCGGGCTGACTCCTCAATATCCAGTGTTAATCTTTCAAACTGCTCCTTAGTGGCCATACGATTCCTAATATCCTCAATCTCCCTTCTGAGGTCTTCAATTTCCTTCCTAAACTCCTCCTTAGTTACCATTTCCTCCCTTAATCTCTTCACTGCCTCCTCTAGGTCTTGCCTTGTCACTACGTTTAAAGGCACGGTTATTGCGCTGGCTATTGCCTCGGCTAGCCTTAACCTGGCCTCAGGGTTTTTCGTTATTAAGTCGACAATAGCCTCAACAGCCTTACCATCACCCCTCAACGCATCGATAAAAACATCCCTAATGAAAGCTGGGTCACTACTAGCAACCTCCCTCAAAACCCTCTTAAAAACCTCAACATCCACAAACAAAACAACATTAAAATAATTAAAAACCTAACGCTACATTGTTGCCGTGCCTATGGGCTTAGCGGTAGTTTTAAATCCTGCTTGCGTTTTAATTACTTACTGGTATAATGGGTGAAGTAATTGGGAGGCTTATTGATGTGATGCATGGGAGGTTGGTGCCCCTTGAGGGGGTTAAGTCAGTTATGGTTCACTTTAGGGATAGGGAGGGTGAGGTTGAGAGGTTTTATGCTGATGTGAGGAGGCTTCGTGGGGTTGTGACGCTTTATGGGCCACGTGGTGCAGGTAAGTCGACGCTCATGAGGTTAATGGGTGAGGGGATTAGGGAGGTGGGTGGTTTTGAGGATACGCTCTTCGTGCGTTACTCCTTCGCGGAGGTTATGATTGAGGAGGCGCACGTAAGCATTCCCGGTGTTAATGAGGGTAGTGTGCGTGAGGTTATCAATGCCCTTGAGGACGCGGCAAACGGCGTTAGCCTAAATCTAAGCCCCTTTGGCCTTGCTGGTGCACTCGTAAAGCCCATCATACTGCTCAGTAGGGCGATTAGAAGCCGAGCGGAGCTTAGGGGTAGGGATAATGTGGTAGTTGTCTATGATGATGTGGATAAGTTCCTGAGGAGGTATGGGGGTTATGATGTACTTGAGGCGATAGCAAACGCAACGGCGGATGTGATAACGGAGCATGATGCACCGGTGAATGCAGTTTTCACGGTAAGTGACCAGGCCGCTGTGGCAGCTGCTGGGAGACTGGGTAGTAAGGGGCGTGTGTACCTGCTTTGGAACCTGCCTAGGGGCGCATTTGAGGATGTTGTTAATGAGGCTGCGGGGATAATGAACGTGGGTAATGTGGATACTGAGCTACTGTGGAACCTGATGGGTGGAAACATGAGGGAGCTTGGAATCCTCGCAGGCAACTATAACTGGGATGTAAAGGCATGGCTTCAGGGGGTAATTATGAGGGTTACGGCGGCGCTTGAGGGGTATGGGAGGGTGAGGGAAATTAAGAGCATTAGCGAGGTTTTAGCCAGGTTAATTAGGAAGGGTAAGAGTGCGGCCGATGCCTATGGCCTTGGTGAGTTTGTGGGTCAGCCGGACGCTGTTGAGGGTTACTTTAACCTCCTTGAGGAGAACATAATGATTTACCTGGGGATGCCAGGCTGCAGGTACCTATCTGAGTTGCCCAGGGAGCCGTGGGTTGGTGGTCGGTTTGCCTATCAAATCCCTGCCTATTACTGGGCTTTAAGAGCCATGATTGAGAGGGGTAGCGTCAACGTGGACTCCGATGACGTGATTAAGGTAATTAATAAGAGTAGGAACTAATCCTAACTCACGCCACCTCTCTATCTTCACAATTCCTTAATCTCCTTACAGTTGTTGCTTTAGTTGTTGATAAGGCTTTAGAGATTGCCTTAAGAAAGGTTAGTGAAGGTAAGAAGTTATCCATAGAGGGCCTTGGCGTGTTATGCTTGGGTTATTCCGAGAGATGGGTGATGAAGTAGCTGAGGTTAGGAAGGGAATAGCTTTCCGAGGCAACGTAAATAAGAGAATTCTCTACGACCTACTGGGTAAAATACGAAATATTAATAAGGGAGACGCCACACAGAAGCAACAAAGGGTGTGATGAATTATGGCTGAGGTCAGTATTCTACAGATCCGTGTGGTAACTACATTTATGCTTGATCCTGATGTTGTACTGCTATTATCGTACTTATCTAAGATGGGGTATGTTACTGCCCCTACAAGACTTGGTCTTGGTGGTACCTCTATAACTCCTATTATGCCACCAAACATTATTGCAATGAAAGGTAATGTTAAGGTGGATTACGATTTCGGTAGGAAGAGCCTTGGCGTGGAGGGTTTATACGCTCGAGAAGTTACCTCAACACTCCAAGATCTGTGGCAGGCTCTTAAAAATCTTAGTATCGATGTTGATAGGGCTCTGGTTCCGTACGAAGTAATAATGGTGGCATCAGCATCCCTAAGTCCTAAATTTAGTAATAACGTTGAGGTATCGGATCTACTGGGGTTTAACCTTAGAATAGTTGAAGCAAGTTTTGCACTTGAGAATGGCGATCCCACATCACCTAGTAAATGGTTTCACGTAAGGATAACACCTGTATATAGTTCATATAGGCCAGGTGAAAGGGAAAACCTCTATAGGATTGAGGTGGTGTATAGGGATGAAAAGGAAAAAATATTAAAATTTATAGAAAATGCGGGCGACATACTTAAGAGACTGCTTGAGAGGGTGTAGCCATGAGCGCTGAGGTTCTAACCTATGGCTACGAGTATCTCATGCCAAGCCACATAACATTCTTAGACACATTACTTAGCGGTATCGAACAAGGGTATTCAGAACCCACCATGTTAAGATCTCTTGGAACCAATACCACCTCCTTAACTTTCTATTCGCCAGCGTCTCAGGAAATATCTCCGCAAAGATCGTGGGAAGGCCTATATCTTATAGTACGTACTACTGTGGCTAATATTGTTGGGAGGGATGTGGTACGCAATGCCATGATTTACAGTGACCCTAATTATGGACTTGTGATGAGGCTTATTGTTGATTTGAGCGCTAAGGAGGCCTTGGAACTATGGTTAAGGCTTGTGGAGAAGTTTCCATATAGGAGGTATGGCATTGTTTTAGGTGTTAGGTGGACTGGGGAAAACAATGTTTCGGAAGATGAGCTTATTAACTATGTGGTTAAGATAATGATTACCTCAGGGATTGAACCAGTAGCTAAAAGAGCCTTGGACGTTGTGGGGGAGCTTCGTGAGGAACGGGGTAGGGGGTAATGGCTTATCTCGATACAAACGTCATCATTGCTTACTGCTTTCCGCGGGATAATAACCACCGAAACGCCAAGAGCCTTATAACAAAGTTACAGGAGTTGGGTGTTAAGGAGCTCTACCACTCTCCTCTCACCCTTGTGGAGCTCTACTCATACGTATCTAGGAATGCTGATATTCTCAATATTCCTGAAGAACTTAGGGAACTCATTAGGACTAAGGAACAGAGAGTGCGTGTAATTGCTGAATACTGTCTTTCAAGCCTTTCGAGTTTAACAACATCAGTGTTTATTTCCGATACCGAGGGCTTGATAAATTTAATTATAAATAATCTACCAAATGTGAGGATCTTTCACAAATTCGCTGAAGCGCTGAGACTTGCCCCTGAACTGCAGCTACCATCACTGGACCTCCTACACATAATCTACGCCAGGCAAGTTCCTGAACGCATTAAGTACTTTGCAACATTAGATAAAGCCATTATAGGTAAAGCGGAGAGCATAAAGAATGCATTGGGAATCGAGGTTATAACCGCACCACCCCAAGACTCCGAAGAAATACGGCAATAAAAGTAATGCCCCTCCTTACCCTAAAGAATGGGGCTTGACCGTTATTGGGGTTAAGCGAACTTGTTTTACGTTTCTAAACATTGTAATTGCATGAGTCTAATGTGCTCTAAACAGTATTGATAGCATCATTAATATTCATTGTATTCCGGATTCCAATATAACTAAACCCCAATAATAAACTAAGAAATCTTAAAATACGCCGCAATGCATTAATCTTCTGTGTAGGGTGTAGGTAATGAATGACACCACGGACCACTTGAATATGGCTAGGCAGTACCTTGACGAAGCATTTAAGCTTCTTGAGCATGGGGATCCCTTTGATGCTGCTGAGAAGGTTTGGGCCGCCGTTAGGCATGCCACAATAGCCTTAACCATGAGGGTTTTAGGGGAGGCAGCACCTCCGAAGGGGGTTTCATGGAGGTCGTTTATTAAGGAGGCTTTCATGAAGGCTGGCCTTAGTGAGGGGGAGGCGTCCAGGTGGGCTGCATACTTCATAGATGCTAGAAGTAGGCTTCATGGGGACTGCTTTTACGGGTTAATGTATGAGGAAGAGGAGCACAAGCCACTCATGGAGGAGGCTAGGGAGTACATAAACCTCATTGACGAAATCTTGAGGAAAATGGAGCAAAGGCACGGTGAATCATCAACCCGTTAAGTGGGTGAAGGTAAAAGTTGAAACCCCCTAAAGCATCAATGGTAGCCCCTTAACCAGCCTCCCCGTCACTGGATCTACCCTGAAGCCCATCTGCTCTAACGCCACAACACCAATTAAGGGCGTTGTACCCCTGGGCCTCACTATGACGTAACTCGCCGCTGTCCTATCCTCCACCTGGATAACCGCCAATGCCAGCTTCACCCTCTCCCTACCAGTGGCTGTCTCGGCTTCAACCTCACCATGGATGGGTAGACCAAGCCCCTCAACAACATCCTCTGGCAGGGCGGGGAAGGTCGCTCCGGTGTCTACTAATGCCTTAAGGTTAACCCTCCTAACACCCTCTAACTCACGCCTTCCTTGGGTGAACTCCGTGTAGTCGATGGGGTTGTGGAAAAATGCATCAACGTAAATGTGCCCCAAGGCGCATCACCCGTATTCGCCTTAGATGCAGAAATGCTACACTTCCCCTGAGCCTACCTGTGGCTGGGTTTACTTCCAGGCTAAGCTGCTTAAGTATTGCAACGCCTATAAGCGGAAAGCCCACGTCCTTCGATACCAGCATGGGTGCAGCCCTTCTCCTGCTCGTAATCCCAATAACTCCGGTGTATTCATCAGGCTCCACAGGTCCCTTAGTAGTCGGCACGGTACTTCTACCAGTTATGGGTGGTTGAAGCTCCTCGGCAATCCTCCTGGGGATTACGGTGTCGATGGCTCCTGTATTGACAAGGGCCTTATCAGGTATGCTTCTATCTGTAAACGAATTCCTAATCATAGCCCTAACCCAAATGTGGCCCACTCTTAATTCACCTTAGTTAATATATTCTGCTTCCTTTAAATCTTACTATCTTAAGCATGGCAATTGCTGCCTGTTAACATGTCTAGCATCACCTCCTCAGCCATCGCCAGTGTTACTCTGCATCTGAGTAACCTTTTTCGCTAGGTTGACCCCAGCTCTATTAGGATATTTTAGTAACCCCGTAGTAGGCGGGGTAACAACCAAGACCCCATGGTGAAGCCCACCCTTCAAGGTGGGGAGGAGATCATGTGAGCTTCGATGTGCTTGTAGGTGGAGGCTACATGGTCGCTTCCAAGTCTTGCCTCATGAAACCCCTCCACGTGTAGGACCCATGCTGTGTGCCACCAGTTGCGAATATCCTCACCGAAACTCTTAACTAAGGCATTAACGGTTTTAAACAGCAGCTCCGTGCTCCATCTATCAATCTTCTTGGTTTCCTCAACATAGGGTAAGTTAAGGGCTATTGTAATGGCCTTCACGGATTCCTCGGCAGCCTTGTAGAGCTTCTCACTGGCCTGTATGGGATCCTTATTATATCAAATCCCTGCCCTTAGCAAGGAACCCCTCAGCCAATTCCACGTGCGATGTAGCATCCTTACTCATCTAAGCATCACCCCATGCCGCATAAATCATTAATCTAAAATATAAGGCTTTACTTATTCATCAACGCTTATGAATGGTGTTTTACGCATGGCTAAGGATTCAATTATTAGAGTAGTAAAGTTGCGCTTTCCCTGAGCCTGCCTGTAACTGGGTCGACTTCAAGCCCCAAAAGCTCAAGGGTTGTAACACCTATTAACGTGAATTCCAGGTCATCGGATACCAGCATTCTCGTCTCCGTTGACTTACCCATAACCTCAATGGCCCCGAAGCACTCATCCAGCTCTACGTAACCCTTAGCCGTCCTCACGCTCCTCCTACCTCTTAGGGGTAGTTGAAGCTCCTCAAAGACCCTGCGTGGGATAACCGTAAGGGTGGCTCCAGTATCAACAAGGGCCTTTACGGATACGTGCTTACCCGTGTTGGGGTTCCTAATCACTGCCTCAACCCAGACGTACCCCACCCTTAACTCACCCCACAAGGTACGCATTGCCTAAGAATTTAAAACTTTGAAATTCCTACTTTCTTTACTTAACCTTTAGCATAAATGAATGCAATGTGGCGATATCACTTTACTAGGCTTCACATGGATCTTGCCCACAGGCAACTGATCCTTAGGAAAATTGCTGAGGATGCTAGGGTGTGGTTGTCTTTTCCAGTATTTTCCTTAGCTTCTCCACGAATCTTTTTACGTCCTTAATATTCCCCTCGACCATTTCCCGTGGAAGCCAGTTCTCGTAAAAGTTTTGGTGGAGCATCCCGGCGGACTGCCAAAGCATCCTCACCTCCTCATCCCCAGTCTCCGCAGCAATCTTGACGACTTCCCTGTGAAGTTCCCCATGGCTCCTAAGCTCCCTACCTTCCCTTGCCGCCGCAGCCTTCACGATCTGCGCCGCTGCACCCCAGGCCTTCTCCGATGCTTGGACAAGGTCCCCCCTCCTCAAAAACTCCTCTGCCTCCATCAACTCCTTCTCCGATAACCGTAAATGCATTTCAACCTCCGTATCCGGGTCGAGTTTCTCGCCAAACCTCTCCGACAGGACATTGACCAGTAGTTCCTCCTCTGAGGCCCCGGTTCTCTCAGCCTCCTCCCTCAGCCTCTCTACAATCTTCCTAGGTAGAAGTAACTCCAATGAAACTAAGGTATCCATGGTTATGAAAAGCTACTCCATCCTTTATAAAGCTTCCAATGCATAAAACCTATCTAAGTGTTCCTAGAAGCCTCAATCATTATGAGACGGCATGCAAACCCAAGGGTTTTCAGGCTATTGGTGCACTAGCTTCCTGAGTTCACCTATTAACTGCTTCACGTCCTCCGCGTACTCCTTAACCACGTCCCCACTCAACCAATTCTCGTAGAAATTCTGATGCAACGTGCTAGCCACGGAGAAGAGCCTCCTGAGCTCTGGGTTACCTGTTTCCTCGCCTAGCCTCCTAACGTAGCTGAATAACTCGCCGTGGGATGAAATTGAGATGCCTCTACTGGCTGCAACGGCCTTAACCATGAGTGAGGCCGCTCCCCAAAGCTTCTCAGATGCCTGGGCGTAATCCCCCTTAGTCAGGAACTCCTCAGCATCCTTAAGATATCTCTCGGAGAGTCTTGCGTATAGTTCCGTCTTCTCGGCTGGGTCAACCTCCTCACTCATTCCTCTATATAGTGCATCCAAGGCAACCTCCTCAATACTGGCGCCTGTCCTCTCAGCCTCCTCCCTCAGCTTCTCCTCAATCCTCCTAGGCAGGATAAGCACAAGCTCCAACAAGACCACTTATGACCATAAGCCTCATTGAAAATTTAAACCTTTCCATGACGGTTTGCGTGATGCCCTTAGTGGGGCGTTGTGTCTATGGCGTAATCAGTAATTCCCTCAAGCAATGCTTTGTAGATGCAATAGTACGATATTACCTCAAAGATTACCCCTACTGTGTGAGGTTTATGGTGGAGAGCTTATTAGGAGGCGTCTCGTCTATTCACTGAGTGGTGAGTGGTTCAACAAGTAATGACTGGGTGATGTCGGTTAAGGAAGCCATTAACCATAGAAGGGATAACTATCAAGACCCCTGCATTGAAAACCCCACCCCTAAAGGCGAGGAGGGTGTCGTGGAAATAATGCTCGGTGAAAAGCTGTACAAGAAGTTGGAGACTGAGGCTGATAAGATGGGTGTCTCCGTCGAGGAGCTTATCACCGATGCACTTTCAAGGACGCTCAATGTACTGCTAGATCCAGGGGATAGGGTGGAGTTTCACCTTAGACTTTGTGAGAAGTATCTCCATGAGTCTGAGGAGTTACTGGCTAGGGGCAATTATGTGCAAGCCTCAGAAAAGGCCTGGAGAGCCGCAGTGCAGATTGTTAAGGCACTGGCGGCTGGGGAGGGTAGGGAGCTTAGGGGTTATGCGGAGCTTTGGAGGTTTATTGATGAGGTGGCTGGGAGGTTGAATGATGTTGAGTTAAGGCGCCTGTGGCGAACTGCTAATGTTCTTCACCAGAATTTTTACGAAAACTGGATGCCGCCGGGTGATGTGAGGTACGCCATAGAGGATGTTAAGGAGTTTGTTGGGAAGTTGAGGAAACTCCTACAGCAGTAGGGTTTTAAGGTGAATTAATTAGATGATTTCTGTGGGTTATGGTGAGCACTTGAAGAGTGCCAGGTACTACCTGGAGGAGGCACGTAAGCTACTGGAGCGTGGGGACCCGTATGATGCCGCTGAGGAGGCGTGGGCTGCCGTGAAGCACGCAACAATAGCATTAACCATGGCCTTTCTAAGCGAGGCCACTCCACCAAAGGGTGTCTCCTGGAGGGTGTTTGTTAAGGAGGCTCTTGTTAAGGCTGGGCTTAATGAGGATGAGGCCTCTAGGTGGGCTTCATACTACATTGACGTGAGGGATAGGTTACATGGAGGATGCTTCCATGGGTTAACCTATGAGGAGGTGGAGCATAGGCCATTAATGGATAGGGCCAGGGAGTACGTGGATTTAATTGAGAAGTTACTGAAGCAGCACCAGGGTGAATAATTGATTGCGGATACGTCCCACTCATGTATTAGATTTCTAACTAATCTATATCTAAATTTAAAGCATTTTGGAGTGCTAACCTGGGAGTTAAGGAGGTTAGTGACGGTGAGGGTGAGTTAACGAAGATTGTTAAGGATCCAACCCATAACCTTAATCTATCTGAGGTTACCTGGTGTTTAATGTGCAGAGTCTTCCTTATCTCAGAGCGTTAATGGTATGGTTTTGTGTATGGTTAGGGTAGTTTCTGTCTTCTCAATATTTGTGATGTTTATTTTCATTTGATGTCTAAATCCCTAGTTAACTTTAAAACCTGACCACAACACCCCTTAACCGTACCCCTGGGTTTTCGAGATCCGTAGGGCTGGGAACCATCTACTGAGAAACTGTGTACTCGAAGTTGTACTCTGCCTGGCTTAACGGTGGGCATGCCTTATCCCTATTGCTTAGTATTGCCCCAGTTGGGTTGGGCCACTTAACGCCTATTACTGGGTCGCTCCAGTTTATGCACCTCTCCCTGGCTTGATCATACTCCTTGGTCACTAGGTATAGGAACCAGGATTCCTCAATGGCCTGGAACCCATGTGCAAAGCCAGGTGGTACCCAAAGCGCCTGACCGGGCCTCAAATCAACCCCAACCCACCTACCAAACCACGGTGAACCCCTCCTCACGTCGACGGCCACGTCAAACACCCTACCCTTAACCACGTAGACGAGTTTACCCTGCTCAGAGGGCTTAAGCTGGTAGTGGAGACCCCTAACTACGTTTGGGTGTGAGTAGCTTAAATTAACCTGCACGAAGTCGTAGGGTAGGCCGAGGGCTAGGTACTCCCCCCTCTTCCAAAGCTCGGTGAAAAAGCCCCTATTATCCTCAAAGACCCTAAACTCGAAGAGCATTACGTCAGGTATCTCAAGCCTCCTAACCGACACCACCGGCATGCCTCAACCCCTCCCACTCACCTTTAAAAATAGATAATGCATAATTAAGGTCGTTAATGGGCACCTCAAGCATTTTAACAGCCATTGAGCTGTCCAGGCTTGAGTCCCTGGGCCTCTGGGCCCTGTAGTTCAAATCCCTTACTGAAATCGGCTTGACTAGGCTTGTCTGGAAGCCGAAGAACTTGGCTATGGCCATGGCGAACTCGAATCTACTCAACCTAGGCCCAGCCGCATGCAAGACACCCTCAAACTCCCTATCAACCAACCTGGCCATGACCTCACCTATCAGTGTGTTTAGGGTTGGTGAACCCCACTGGTCGACAATAGCCTTAACCTCCTCCCCCCTACTAAGCTTCTCAACTACGCTCTTACCGAAGTTAACCTTACCAGGGCCAAGGCCGTATATCCACGCAACCCTAACCACAGCCCC
>NZ_LCTF01000081.1 GCF_001663375.1 Caldivirga sp. MU80 | reverse complement strand
TCCCTCGTCGCCTTTATGAAGCCTTGGTCCGGTATTATTAGGCCGTAGTTGCCTGCTATTGGCTCCACGAGCAGTAGCGCTATTTCGTTGCCGTACTCCCTGAAGACCCTTTCAAGGGCCTCAGTATCATTGTAGGGGACTACTAGCGTGTACTTAGTGGCCTCCTCAAGGATGCCGGCACTCGTGGGCACGCCCCAGGTGGCTGCCCCACTACCAGCCTTAACAAGGACGTAGTCGAAGGCGCCGTGGTAGTTGCCCTCAAACTTAACAATGTACTTCCTACCCGTGAACCCCCTCGCTAACCTAACAGCATTCATAACGGCCTCAGTGCCCGTGTTAACGAACCTAATCATCTCAATGCTCTTAATATTACTCGTTATCTTCTTAGCCAACTCCACCTCCCTCTCCGTTAAGGCGCC
>NZ_LCTF01000080.1 GCF_001663375.1 Caldivirga sp. MU80 | reverse complement strand
GAGTAATAAGGGTAAGTTAACCCTAACCGACATGGCTAAGGATGCCTTAAGCCTGGTGATGAACCTATGAGCATGGACAACAGGAAGATCCCCATTGAGGAGAGGCTTAATTCAAACGCCTGGGACGTTAGCCAAAGGCCCCACATCAGGATAATTGACCCTGATAAGTGCCGTAAGTGCGATGCCAAACCCTGCACCTTCCTATGCCCAGCCAGGTGCTACATACCATCCCAGGACGGTACGGTGCTCTTCTCCCACGAGGGCTGCCTGGAGTGCGGCACATGCAGGGTGGTGTGCCCAAGCAACGCCATTGAGTGGACCTACCCGAGGAGTGGTTACGGTGTCCAGTATAGGTTTGGGTGATGGGTCATGGGCGCCACCGTTATAAGTCAAGCAACCCCAACCCAGGGTGTGGGAAAGGGGG
>NZ_LCTF01000019.1 GCF_001663375.1 Caldivirga sp. MU80 | reverse complement strand
ATTAAGAATGGTGATAGGGGTCATGAGAATTACAACCACAAGGTCTCAGTATTCAGGAATTCGATCATTGAGAGAATAACCCTAAAGACACCACTGTACAGCATAGAAACCAAATACGTAAACCCAAGAGGAACAACAAACTCAACAGAACACGATGAGTTAATGAGAAAGCATGGGCTAGACAAACACACTGCATCAGCACACCTAACAGCCCTAAAAGGACTCAAGCATCAACAAAAATGAGTAATACAAATAATCAAGAAAACCGAAACTGCCCCCAACCCTGGGTTAGTGTTTTTAAAGATTAGCACGGTTTTAGGCGCCCGGAGGTTGATGAAACCCGGCATGGCTGAACCTTGATGTGGTTAGGGTTATCTGAACCCCCAACAAGCAGCTTATGGATGAGGAAATGGTGGATGGATTAGGCATTGCAGACCTCGGTGGCTTCGTGTAATGCTTAAAGGCCACTCCAGGGGGTATTGGTGATGAAGGTTCCTAGTAGTAGGGAGGAGTTAGCCAGGTTAATAGACCACACGATACTTAACCCAGCCGCAACCCCAATGGATGTGGAGAGGTACTGCAGGGAGGTTATTGACTACGGGTTTTACAGCGTTGTGGTTAACCCATTCTACGTTAACCTGGCCAGACAAATATTGGGCAATAGGGCTAAGGTTGGTGTTGTCGTGGGCTTCCCCTTCGGGGCAAGTAAAAGCACCGTTAAGGCTGAGGAGGCGGAGTTGGCCATACTGGACGGGGCTGATGAGGTGGACATGGTCATGAACATAGGCGCCTTCAAGGCAGGTATGCTTGACCTTGTTAAGAGGGATATTAGGGCGGTAGTTAAGGTTGCGCATGAATATGGCGTGGTGGTTAAGGTAATAATTGAGACGGGTTACCTAAACAGGGATGAGAAGGTTAAGGCGGCTAAGCTAGTTATGGAGTCCGAAGCCGACTTCGTTAAGACAAGCACAGGCTATGGGCCCGGGGGTGCAAGTGAGGATGATGTTAGGCTACTTTACGAGGCTGTGGAGGGTAGGATTGGCGTTAAGGCTGCCGGTGGCATTAGGAATGCGCAGCAGGCCATTGCCATGATTAGGGCTGGGGCCAGTAGAATAGGGACGAGCCACGGGGTTGAGGTAATTAATTCATTTAAAGCTGGTTAAAAACACAGCGGCCAACTGCTAGGGTTAATTGAGAAAAATGCTTTAAACCGTGAAGCATAAGATTAACTTATGATTAGTGAGGATTTGCTAATAATAATGCTCACGTTGAGGCTGAGGGGTAGGGTTGGTAGGTATTACCTAGTTAACCTACTGGGGTTAGGGGAGGGGGTGGTTAAGGATAGGTTAAGGGAGCTTAAGGTAATGGGTCTAGTGGAATCCTCAAGGTCAGGCTCAACGCTGACCAGTGAGGGGTTGAGGAGACTGAATGAGGAGCTCAACGGCTATGGGGTTACTAACATAGAGGAGGTTGACTTAACCCCAGTCTTCAACAGGAGGTATAGTTACTGCGTAATGGGCGGCCTAATTAAAATGCCCAATAGGCTTAACATAGTTGAATTGAGGGATGTCGGCATTAAGAACGGCGGTGACGCAGTCCTCATAATGCACGTGAACTGCGAGACAGTGGATATACCATTAACCGGCTTAACTATCAACAAGTTCAGCCCGGAATTGTCAGCTAGGATAAGGTCCAGGTACCCGTGTGGCTCTTACGTTGTAGCCGTGTGTGGGGGAACCATGTACGGCTCATTAAAGGGCCTCATTGAGGTGGCTAAGTCCGCCTCAGCCAACGTGGCAATGGCTAATTAAAGCACCACTGATGCGTTTAGTTTCAAACAACCCTATAAGCATGTTGATGCGGAGAAACCCTTATAAACTAGGTTCTTCATGAGAGCCTTAGCGGCGTAGGGAAGCCTGGTATCCTGCGGGGCTCATAACCCCGAGGTCGGTGGTTCGAATCCACCCGCCGCTACCATAACCTAAAGCCTAGGTTAATGCTTAATAAGGGGTGGCTAAACTAACCCCCGGCGACTGGGAGCAATGGGCGACGTTTTAGATCAAATAAGCAGAATGGGCACGTACTTCATAGAGTTTGAGACACCCTTCAGCTGGCACCTAAGGGCCGTTAATAGAGTCCTGTACTCAGGCGAGTCGAAGTACCAGAGGATAGCCGTTGTTGAGTTTAAGGATTTAGGCAAAGCCCTAGTCCTAGACGGTAAGGTGCAGAGTTCACTATTCGACGAGTACGTTTACCACGAATCACTGGTCCATCCGGCGATGGTGCTTCATGGGAATCCCCAAAGAGTCCTCATAATCGGGGGTGGGGAGGGGGCCACGGCCAGGGAGGTTCTTAAGTGGGATACCGTTAAGGAGGTTATGATGGTTGACATTGATGAGGATGTCGTTAACGTGTCCAGGGAGTACCTGCCTGAAATGCACGGGGGTTCATTCAGCGACAACAGGTTTAAACTGTTGATTGGCGACGGTAGGAGGTTCCTTGAGGAAAGTGGGGATAGGTTCGATGTCATACTCGTGGACGCCACAGACCCACTTGAAGGGGGGCCCTCATATCTACTTTACACCGTTGAGTTCTACAGGTTAGTTAAAAGTAGGCTAACCCCCAACGGTGTCTTTGCCACCCAGGCAACCAATACGGCGTACGCGTTGAAGGTGTTGGCCGTTATATACAGGACCATCGGCTCTGTGTTCAGTAGGGCTAGGGTTTACCAGTCTTACATGCACTCCTACGATGCACCCTGGGGATTCGTGGTGGCCAGTGATGCCTCAGATGCGCTTCAACTAACCCCGGCAATGGTTGACGATGCGTTGGCCAAGCATGTTAGAGGTGGCACCAGGTACTACGATGGCTTAACACACGTCCACATGTTCACGCTGCCCAAGCACATTAGGGCCGCCCTTGAGGATAGGAGCATTAAACCCGCCACGGATTCAAACCCAACCTTCATGCCCATGTAAGGACGTTGGGAAATATTTATATACCATGCCCCGGCATCGGGCTTAATGGGAGATCCTAAGAGACCTAAGAAGAAGTACATTGAGGGTAAGCCGAAGAGGCTGTGGAACAGCGAACTGCTTATGGGCGAGCTTAGGTTAATTGGCGAATACGGCCTAAGGAATAAGAGGGAGCTTTGGTTAGCTAGGGCACTGCTTAGGCGCATTAAGCATAGGGCTAGGGAAATACTCTCAGCGCCCCCTGAGGTTAGGGAAAAGGCCGAGGCGGAGCTTAAGGATAGATTATTTAAGATGGGGCTGATAAACGACACGTCGATACCACTGGACTCAGTCCTAGCCCTAGACGTGACTGCAGTTCTTGAGCGTAGGTTGCAGACGCTGGTATATAAGAGGGGTTTAGCTAGGTCACTTCATGAGGCCAGGCAGCTCATAGTCCACGGCCACATAGCCGTAAACGGCGTTAGGATTAGGTCACCAGGCTACCTGGTGCCAAGGGGCCTTGAGGACGGCGTAGGTTTAGCACCGACCTCACGCATATTCAAGGCTAAGGTTGCCCAGCCAGGCCAGGGTAACCAAGCCGCTGCATCTGAGCCCCAGCAGACTCAGTAGACGTTGAATTGAATAACATTTAATAATCCACTCATGATGAACCTCCAATGGTGAATATGGAGAAGCTGGCCCTTATCGTATTTGCGCTCGCAGCCTTCGCACTGATTGGTACCTTAACTGCCCGCTCCAGTCAATTAGCCACAACTAACTCAACTTCAACAAGCCCCATAAACGTGACTCGGCCAGTTAATGCAACAAAGCCCAGGTTAAACATGACCCTGGGCGTCAGCTTAGTTTACCTATCCTACGAGAACTGGGTTAATTACCCAAGCAATGGCCTCATTTCAACACCATTAAACTACTTCACGCTTCTGGTTAATGCCTCAATAGTGAACTCAACGATACCGTTCAATGGCAGCGCAACCCTGAATGTTCGGATAGGCAACGTCTACACATACTCTGTGTCCTTCAACTTAACCACCGCATCCTATAGGCTCATTAATGTGCCTGTTTACTCAATACCATACGGCAACTACTCCATTAACGTAACCTTAGGTGTGCTTAACTTCACCGTCAGCAGGATCTACCGTCTAATAATGTATAAGCCCAAGATAATTGGGGCCTACATAACCCAATGTGGCTTAACAACCCCAATAGCCAACAACTCAATTATCAACATGCCTTACGTATCACCTAAACTGAATATTATCGTCTACTCGGCTGAACCGGTTAAGCTAAGCCTAGTCAACACCATTGGGACCTACTCCTCGGTGGGCGAGATAACCATTAATGGCCTGCAGGTTGTTGAAGAGCAGTTAGCCTTCATTAATGGGACTGTCTCAGCGGAACTAACACTCAATGGGCAGGTGTACTCATCTTACCTCACCCAGCTCAGTTCATCAAGGCCCTGGTTTACCGTTAACGTCACCTACGGTGAATTAGATGTAAGCGTGGGTAATGGGTCCATTATACCCGTGGTGACTGGCCATATGGTTAACGTTGTTGGGGTTTACATGAGCAACTTAACCATGAATGTAATGGTTAATGGCCAGTCATCCTCAGGTAGCTTCCTTACGGTTAGTAGTGGCGCCTACGATGTTAAGGCCTACTTTAACTACGGGTATTGCACAGTTGGGTCGGTGGAGTTTACCGTTAGGGCTTATCAACCAACCGCCGTGGTTAGTACGCCTAACTCAACCATACCCATTGGGGTTGAATCAAGGGTTTTGATTAACGTGACTGTACTAGCGCCGATAATTAGCGAGAGGATTTACGTAACACCTCTATTACCCCAATTCCCAGTCAGTATCATTGGGGGCTCCGCTTACCTCCGCGGTAATGGGACATTTAGCATCTCCATGCTGGCGCTTCAACCAGGTCCAATACCCCTCAACGTAACGCTAATCATGACTGATGATGGTGGCTTCTTGTACAGCTTCAACAGTATTATACTGCTTAATGTGCTTAAGCCTGAGTTAACCACTAAGCCCCAGTTCCTGAACATAACGTATGGTGAAACCGTAAACTTAACCATAATCCTAACCGCCGGTGGGCTTAGTTTACCCAGGCAGGTTGTGCAGTACCAAGTCACGTTGAATGGGGTAGTGATTTGGTCGGGGGCCGTGACGACAAACAACAGTGGTGAGGCCTCGATTAACTTTAAGCCTAATGTAACAGGGGTTTACGTGATCTACACCACCTACTCGCCATCGCAGTCCTTCTCAACCTCAAGCCAGGTTAAGGTTATTGTTGAGCCGGTTACCGTTACCATAAGCTACCTGGTGAATTCAACGATTGTGTATGGGCAATTACTAACGGTAGCCGTTAACCTAAGCCCAAGGATAAGTGGCTCGGTTTACGTCTACATTAATGGTTCATTGGCCGGCTACATCAACGTCATTAATGGCTCCGGCCACATTTACATTAAACCCGAGGAAGCCGGTTACCTAAACTTAACCCTCTACTACCCAGGTTCACAAAACTACCTACCATCAATAGCCAAGTCATCGGTCATAGTACTTAAGGCACCGTGCAGCATCAGGGTGGGGGTGTATGGTACATTCATAGTCGGTGATGAGGTGTTTATTGTGGGAAACACCACAGCCCCCGTTAACACACTCCCCGTGAGTATTAACAATACATTGATGACCGTTGATGTAGTCAACGGCTACTTTAAAGCAACCTACACACCAAGGTACCCTGGGCTATACGTCATAAACATTAATTGGCCTGGCAACAGGAATTACTTATCATGCGGGTTTAGTGGAGTAATAAGGGTGTCTAAGGCTAACCCGACTATAATAGTTAGGGTGCTTAACAACGGTTCCATATCACTAGGCAGTTCAGTGATACTACTGGTTATAGTTAAGGCTAAGCACCCATTCCCAACCACCTCAAATGCATTGGTGTTTGTTAATGAGAGTGGTAGGTTGAGGGTATTTAACACGCAGCTGGTAAATGGGTCAATGTTAAGGATTGGTGCTGATAGGGTTGGCCAATGGTCCATATACCTGAACTACACGGGTAATGAGTGGTTAAACCAAGTCATCGTTGGACCCGTGGAGGTCTCAGTCATACCAGGGTTAATGGGTGTGCCGTGGTATGATTTCACAATATACGCCTTAGCCATAATAATGGGTTTCATAATATCACTACTCATGCGCAGCAGCTGAGTATTAACCTACCGCAGGGTCTCAATTAGAATGTTTAATAAATAGGTTAATTTAACCTAGTTACTGTGGATTATAAATCAATTCCGGATGAAACCTGTCCTATAGTGCACTTAGACACCGCCCACTTGGTACTGCATATTCTCTACCGTAGAATATCCATATGCAATTCCCTAGGTTTAAACTGCATGGGCTTACCCATATTGTCAACCTCAACCTTAACCATGAGGGGTTGTAGTAGGGAATCCGTGTATAGGCTTTTTAGGAGGCTACTGAGGATTAGGGATAAGTTAGGTAAGAACATTAAGCTGCTTGAGTTAGGTGGCATTAAGGCTTACCTAAGGTTCTCGAGGAGTAAGGGTAGCATATACGTTTATGATGGTTACATGGTGAGTAAGGATGACTGTGATAAGGTGGGTAAGTGCGTAATGATCAACAACGTCTCCCTACTATACATGTACCTGATGATTAGGTTAACCGGGAGGAACATGGCGCTTCTCAACATACCTGATGCCTTAATATGGGTGAGTAAGGTATTCGGTAAGGACACCGTGGTAAGCATACTGGACCTTACCCATGACTACATTGAGAACGGTGTATTGTCGAGTAATGTTGATGTGATACTAGGCTTAATCAACATGCTTGGGTTAAGGGTAACCATGCAGCAGTTCGAGAACGCGGTACTCCCAGCCAAGAGGATACTGCATCTAATGAGGGAACACGAAACCTAACAATACTCAGGTGTGAGGTTATTTAAATTTTTAAATTAAAAATATCTTAATCCTCCTCTCTCCTCATTAACCTATCCATGAACCACGGCACCACCGAGTTCTTAATGGCCGTTATTATGGTTGATAACCTTCCGCTAAGCAGCTCCCTGGCTATGAAGCTGAGTCTCATGTAGAATACCCTATAGGCGTATTGAAGCATCTTATCGGCCTGCTGCCTAGTGAACCTGTAACCCCTCATCACGGCCCTAAGCGTTGTGTAGTGCTCCCAATTCCAATCCTCAATGAGGTTCTCGTTAACCGCCTGGTAGTACAGTGGGGTGCCTGGGTAGGGTGTTGCTACTGTGAATTGGGCGTATGATGGATCCAGTTTAGCGGCGAATTTAGCAGTCCTCTTCATATCATCGATGGTTTCCCAGGGGAACCCAATCACGAAGGAGGCCACGGCATTGGCCTTAAGTTCATGAACCCATTGAAAAACTCTAATAGCCTGATCTATGGTTATCCTCTTGCCAATCCTGTTTATAGTATCTTGGCTGGCTGACTCAACCCCGAAGTAGAGCGCCGTGCACCCATGGTCCATTAAGGCCTTCATCATCTCCCTATCCATCGTATCAACCCTTGAACCGCAGGAGAAGTTTACATTAAGCCCCCTCTCGTCAAGTTCCCTAAGGAACTCGTAGACGAACCTTTTACCAAGGGTGAACTCGTCATCAGTGAACACTATTGTCCTCGCCTTATACCTATTCACGGCATCCTCAATCTCGTCGGCGACATTCTTAGCTGACCTATACCTGATCATCCTACCCCAGTAGTATGATGTTGAGCAGAAGGAGCACCCATAGGGGCATCCACGGCTGGCCATGACGTGTATTATCCTAATTGGCTTACCGAATATCGTGTACTTATCCATGGGTAGTAGGTGGCGTGCTGGGAATGGTAACTCATCCAGGTTCCTTATTATCGGCCTATCCCTAGTCTTAACAACCTCCCCATTCCTGTCCGTGAACACTATGCCCTTAACCTCCTTAAGCGCATCCCTATCCATGCCAACCTTCTCAAGGGTATTAACGAGCTCCAGCGTGGTGTACTCGCCCTCACCCCTAACAACAACATCGACGCCGTGGCTTAAGGCCTCATCGTACATGAAGGTTACGTGCGGTCCACCCATTATGACCGGTAAATCCTTATCATACTCCTTAATCGCCTTAACAGTGTCGTAGGCCTTATATACCGTGGGTGTTAAGGCCGTTAAGCCAACTACGTCAGGCCCCCAGGCCTTAACCTCACTAATGAATGAGCCTAAGTCAATGCCCTCGGTGGGTGAGTCAATTATCCTGACCTTATGGCCAGCATTCTCTAGAACTGCGGCTATCCAGGCAAGGCCAAGTGGTGGTGCCTTAAGTCCAAGTACCTTGTATAGCTCAAGCTTATCAATGCCTGGTGGGACTGCCAGGAGCACCTTCATTGGGGGTCACTTAAACCTTAAGCCCGATACCTTAACCTTAATCTTAGCCCACTCCTCAGCCTCCTCCTTAAGCCTCCTCCACTCCGAGGAGTTGTATATGCACCCTGGGTCTGGGGCTAGTACATCGCCGAAGTAGCCGTATGCCCTAGCCCTACAGCCACCGCAGATTAACTTATATGGGCATTTACCGCAGAAGCCCTTTAACCTATCCCTATCCCTGAAGTTCTCCATAAATGGGTCCATCCATATGTCCCAGAAGGACTTAGTCCTAAGGTTACCCACGGGGTAGGGTAGGAACACGCATGGGGTTACCGTGCCCTCAGGCTCAATGGCGGCGTAAATCCTCCCCGCACCACACCCACCTATGAACTCCGTTAACTCCCTGGTTATTGGGTCATTAGCAACCACGAAGTGTGTTGGTGCAGCGTCCTCATTGTTGCTTAACTGGTTCACAACCCTCCCATAGTATGGCGCAGTGCTCACAATCTCCATGTTCCTCCTCTTCATCTCCCTGTAAATGTGCCTTAGGAACCTCTCCCTCTCCTCGGGATCTAGGTCAATTTCAAGGTTTTCACGGCCCCTACCCACAGGTACAAAATTGAAGAAGACAACCCTCCTCACACCTATCTCCTGGGCTAGGTCAAGCACCTTATCGACCTGGTCAACATTAGTCTTCGTGACTGTGAAGGCCAGTGCCACGCTGAAGCCGAGCTTAACCGCATTCCTAAGGCCCTGGACAGCCTTAGCCCATGCCCCTGGCACACCCCTAAACTTATCGTGAACCTCAGGGTCCGCTGCGTCTATGCTTATCTCCACGTACCTTAACCCAGCCTTCTTAGCCTTCTCAGCGAACTCCATGTTGGCGAACATTAGGCCATTTGTGGCCACGGCCGAGTAGAACCCCCTCCTGTTCATTTCATTTAAAACATCCCAGAAGTCCGGGTGGATTGTTGGTTCACCCCCAGATAGGGCTATTGCTGGCACACCAGCCTCGTCAAGCTCCTTAACCACCCTAAGCTTCTCCTCAAGTGTTAATTCATTGGGCAGTGGCTTGCCGGCGTTTTGATAACAGTGAATGCACCTGAGGTTGCATAGGTTGGTGAAGTTCCAAACTATGAAGAATGGTGCAGGGAGTTTTTGTGGTGTTGTTACGCCGAATAGGGCAATGCCCCTAAGCGTGGTTACAATGCCCCTTCTGACCGCTGGGTCGCTAAGTAGCTGCTTAACCTCCTCCTCATCTGCGTGGAAGTAGCTCATTGACAGTTTAACCATGGCCTTGAAGAATGGTGAAACCATGTGGGCGATGATTGGGCATGGCTCATTACCAGCGTAGGCGGCCATAACCCACTCAAGCAGGGGTTTCCTCCTACCATTAAACTCCACCTCCTTCATCAACGCCGACAATGCATGCCTAACAGCGCCCCTGTTTAGAATCCTAATAGCGGCTATCAACGCCCCAGTACCACTCCTCCTGGATAATTCATCATCGATCTTATCCGTGATCGACGACATAGGTTTATGGGCTCGGTGAAACTAATTAGCCTGTTGATACGGTAAGCCACTTAACCCTTAATGAGGTTTTTAAGTGAAGCAGTGCTCACCGACTCCTCCTAACGCTGATAATCACGAATATTAGGAAGGCCACTAGCATGACTATGACCACTAGGTCTATTATCAACGCCGCCTCAACATGCAGGTTGAATGGTAATGCGAAGAGGGCCAGCACCAGGAACATTATGGACAAGGTATACGCCAGGCGGGCCACCGCTGGATCCAGCTCCATGGTGGTGACGCTTAGCTTGGTAAATATACTTTATGCATCCTAACAGCGATGGTGCGATAAGTTTAATTACGATTAGACGCCTTATGGATTATGGTAACAGTTGGTGTGATAGGCCTAGGTACCATGGGTTGGAGGATAGCCAAGGTACTAAGGGAGGATGGCCTACTCCGCGGCGTTTACAATAGGACACCTAGTAAGGCGAGGGCCTTCGCCGAGGAGTTTAAGGTTAAGGTTTACGGTAACCCAGCTGAGTTGGCTAGGGATGTGGATGTCGTCTTATCCATAGTTTCAGACGACGATGCAGTTAAGGCTGTGATGCTCGGCGACAGTGGAGTGCTTAATGGGGTTAAGGGCAGATCCCTAGTCATCGAGATGTCAACCATATCACCATCAATAGAGTTGGCTAAGCTTATGACCCCTTCCCGTCCCAGTGGGACGGGGTTTCACTGCTGGGGTCTTGGGCGTTACCCCCTCTTTGGGGGTTAATGGTTTCGTTCCTGGGGTGGTGATGAATGGTGGGGTATCGCCCCACCGGCTCATCTGACGTAGGGAAAACCCCCTCTCGGGGGCACCACCCCGAGCACTAAAACTCTAACGGAGCTGGGATTAATAAACCTATCGCTATGAAACCCACGCAGTGGGGTAACCCCACCCTAAAGGGTGGGGCTTGTCTACTCGTTGTCAAGGGGAGGGGTGGTTTAATGGTTGATGCACCGGTGATAGGCACGTCAGTGTTGGTGGAGAGACGCCAAGCCGTGGTTCTGGTGGGTGGTGAGGATGAGGCCTTCGAGAAGGCCCGTGAGGTGGTTAGCCACTTCGCCAGCTCTGTGGTTCACGTTGGGCCAAACGGCTATGGACTATACGCCAAGCTTGTGAATAATGCGTTATTGGGCTCATACGTAGCCGCCCTGGCTGAGGTGGTTAACCTAGGTGAGGCAATGGGGCTCAGCGGTGATGTAATAACGGATGTGTTGGTTAAGTTATCCAGCGCCAGGTCCCCCACATCAGAGCTTAAGGTACCTAAGATGATTAAGGGGGACTTCAGCGTCCAATTCGCAACCAAACACATGAGGAAGGACCTCGATTTAGTTAGTAAAGAGGCCAGTAGGCTGGGGGTCCCCATACCGCTGGCGTCGCTGTCCCTTCAACTGTATAGGATCGCCGAGGCCATGGGGCTTAGTAATGAGGACTTCTCAGCGGTAATCAAAGTACTTGGCAGGGTTAAGGGTTAACGTTTAATAGCTTACTTAGGCTTAGCAGTAATGGTTGAGGTTATTGTTAAGGAGCTGACCAGTGGGGTTAACCTAGTGGGCACGTACTACGGTGATGTGGAGCTTAACATGGTTTATGTTAAGGGTTCTGGGGTATTGCTGGATACAGCCACGATCGGCATAATTGAGGATGTAGTTAACGCCATTGGGTTGCCTAAGGTGGCCATAGTGACGCACCCCCATGAAGACCACGCCGGTGGGAGCGCGTACCTAGCCAATAGGGGGGTTAAGGTGATTGCCCATGATGTGGCGAGGGGCTTCCTATACAGCAACCTGGTGAACGTTGACTCATTCTTTCCACTTAGGTATAGGAGGTGCTTTGACCAGGAGTTGGTAGAATCCCTAATAAAGGATTTTAGGGCCAAGATTGGTTCACCTGTTATCCACGAGTCGTTTAGGGGTGTGTTGAGGATTAATGGTGTCGAGTGCCTAGAGGCCTTCGGCCACACATCGGGTACGGTGGTTTGCATCGCCAATGGGGTTATGTTCACTTCGGATGCGGTGCAGGGGTCAGGGATAAGGGGATCTAAGGTAACCGACTCCATACCTCAAGTTTCATCGATTGACGATTACCTTAACACACTGAATATGCTTAAGAGTATTAGCGTCAAGATGCTTGTACCTGGGCATAATTACTTACCCCCCGCTAAGAGGGTCCTCGAGGGTGATGAAATTAAGGAATTCATAAACACATCCATGAATTCCATAAATAAGCTATTGAATTTAGGTAGGCTTATACTTGAGGAGAGGCCAATGACTATTTGCGAGTTTGCAAGTGAGTTAATACGTGAATATGGTGTTAAGAGGGGGCTTTACCTACAGGCCTTGATAACGGCGGAAGCCATACTGAAGTACTACAGGAGGCGGGGATTACTAAGGGTGATTAAGGAGGGTGACGTAGCCCTATACGCAATAAGGTAATGCCCTGGGTAATGAATTAATGCATTAAAGGGGTAGTGGGGGATTATGGTATGCGGGAGTTAAAAATAACCGACCTTAAGGTTGCTACTGTTCAAGCTAACTTTGAATGGACCTTCGTTAGGGTTTACGCAGGTGACCTTTATGGTACAGGTGAAGCCGGCCCAGCCCCTGGGCTTAAGGATATGGGGCAGCGTTTTAAGAGGCTGCTCCTAGGTGAGGATGCGCTTAAGATTAGGCGTATTGAGCAGAAGGTTAGGTGGGCTACGTTACATGCTGGTACGACAACATACCACCTGGCCTCGGCCATAAACATAGCACTATACGACCTGGTGGGTAAGTACCTTAACGTCCCAATTTGGCGGTTATTAGGGGGTTATAGAGATGAGGTGAGGGTTTACGTTGATGCCCATGGTGGCAAGGGCCTTGAGGCCATGAACTCCCTACTGCTCCCTGAACAGTTACCATGGCTCAGTGGGGCTGAGGTTGAAACAGGTAGGTTAGTTACATCCAATAACCCTATACATGGAAGGTTATCCATGGAGAAGTGGAATGAGGACTACAGCCCAGAGGCATATGCGGATAGAGCCAGGAGGATGGTTAATGAGGGTTTCACGGCTATTAAATTCGACTTAGACGTTCCAACACCGTACACAGACCCCAGGTTGATAATGAGCGGCGAGTTAACGCTTAAGGACATTGACTACCTGGCGTCCATAGTTAAGGCCATTAGAGAGGCCGTGGGCGATGGCGTTGATATAATGTTTGACCTTCACTGGAGGTATAACGTCAACACTGCCATAAGGATATGTAGGGCCATTGAGCAGTACAGGCCGAGGTGGATAGAGGATCCAACACCAGCTCAAATAACCGTAAGCAACCTTGATGAGTTTAGGCTAATTACCCAAAACTGCAGTGTACCTATTGAAACTGGTGAGAACATGTACACGGTTAACCAATTCAAGGATCTGCTGAATGTCGGGGTTAGGGTTTGGGCTCCTGACATAGTTAAGGCTGGTGGGGTTAGTGAGGGTGTTAGGATAGCTGAGTTAGCATCCATGTACGACATAGAGTACTCACCCCACAACACCGCATCACCAATAGGTACCATGGCCCACGCCCACGTAGCCTCGGTTGCAAACACGTTTGGTGTACTCGAGTTCCATGGTCATGATGTTCCATTTTGGGGTGAGATAATTAAGCCTAAGAGGAGGATAATTGAGAATGGTTTCATAAGGCTTGGTGATGAACCTGGGCTAGGTATTGACCTAGACCTAGACGCCATGAGGAGGTATTGGCCGGACCTGGAATTATGATTAACAACACACCATGTTTAGGTGGGTGGTGAATACTGCACTTAAGCTACGGATGCCCCAAGTAAGTGCGCCAGTGAACCCACTAGGTATGTTACCGTTAATGCCAGTAGGCTTAACCCCACGTTCCTAGCAACCGTACTGCCTATCCTGGCATTACTTGAAACAGCGGTGAATACGCCCGACGCCGTTGTGGCTACAACCATGAGTACTATTGAGGTTGCCAGGGCTACGAATCTACCGGCCACCAACCCAACGGTGGGGAATGGTGCAATCACTAGCGCTGCACCCACTATGTATGATATGCCTGTGCTTACGGCCGACTTAATGGCGTCCTCGGTTGAGCCAGTGTACCCAAGCTCCTTCGCTATAACCATGTCCAGTGCTGCATCCCTATTCTCACTAAGTTCGCTGGCTATCGCCAGTGCTTTATCCTCAGGTACACCACTACTTCTAAGTATGTCACGTACCTTATCCCTAACGGCCTCAATGGGCAGTAGTCTTAGGGTGGTCTTAACCTTATTAACCTTGTAATCCATTAACTCTGATTGGGCTTTAACAGACATGTAGGCGCCGATGGTCATGGACACTGTACCAGCAACCCCAACGATCAGGCCGGCTACGGCTATGAGTAGAGGGTTAGTCACCACTGGCACTAACCCGGCTAATGCGGCCATAACCTCAACCAATCCATCGCTCATGCCGTATATGAAGTCCCTTATATTGTTAAAACGGGTGCTCATTTGGGTGGCCTCCTCTATGAAATAATCCTCATGGATAACCTCATCCCTAATTATATCGTCTAGGCTGGGATCCCTCATGGAGTCTCTGGCATTTACATACCTAGCTATGGCCTCATCCTCCTCCCTCTCCCTAAGCCTAACAACCACGGCAAGGCCAAAAATCACCCTAAGCAGCAGGTAGAAGATCACCTTAAATATGGGTGTATGGGGATTCTTAACTGCTTGACCCGCCCCCTTAGCCTTCGACGCCCAGTACTCGGCATGCCTCAACTCGGTTGAGGCTATCTCCTCAAGGGCGCTCCTCCTCTTGGCATTCCTCTCAACACTAGCTAGGGCTTTGTATATGTGGTAGTCGGTTAATTCATCCCTATAGAATTCTAAGTAATCCACACCACTGGGCCTGGTGCTGGCTTGGTTCATTAACGGGGTCCCTAACCCCCTTTAATAATAAACCCTTCGCATTGCCGGGAATATATTTAAACTGCTGGTGCTTATATAGTGCTATATGGCTACCGAGGTATTGCGTGGTGAATCAGGCCTTAGGGGGAGTAATATTGATGCATTATTCCACCCATCATCAGTGGCCGTGGTTGGTGCAACACCCAAGCAGGGTCACGTAGGCTATGTCATAATGGTTAACCTACTGGGTAAGTTTAAGGGTAAGGTATTCCTAGTTAACCCAAGGTACGACTCCATAAACGGCGTTAAGTGCTATAAGGGCCTAACCGACGTGGATGATGAAGTGGACTTAGCCGTCATAGCAGTCCCGGCCCCCGTGGTTCCCCAGGTGGTTGTGGATGCGGTTAAGAAGGGGGTTAAGGCTTTGATAATAATTAGCGGTGGGTTCAGTGAGGTTGGGGATGAGGGTAGGAGACTTGAGGATGAGGTTAGGTCTATAATTAAGGACTCTAAGGTTAGGGTACTTGGGCCAAACTGCATAGGGGTTTATAACGCGGAGAATGGGCTTGACACCTTCTTCCTACCCGAGGATAGGATGGGGAGGCCGCCCAAGGGTCCAATAGCGTTGATAAGCCAGTCAGGGGCTGTGGCTGCGGCTATACTTGACTGGGCGTCTAGGAGGAAGCTTGGGATAGGTCTCGCTGTCAACTACGGTAATAAGATTGATGTGAGTGAATCTGAGCTGCTGGAGTACTTCGCCGGCAACCCGAACGTGAAAGTTATCACAATGTACATGGAGGGTTTGAAGTACCCTGGGGAGGGTTTAAGGTTCCTTGAGACCGCTAGGAAGGTTGCTCAGGTTAAGCCTGTTATTGTTTACAAGGCAGGTAGGACTAAGGCTTCCGTGCATGCAGTGGCTAGTCACACAGCAGCCTTAGCTGGGGATTACGAAATCTACAGGGGTGCCTTTAGGCAGGCAGGCTTGATAGAGGCTAACAGCGTTAGGGAGATGTTTGACTTAGCCAAGGCCCTGGCCACACAGCCATTGCCGAGGGGTAAGAGGGTGCTGGTCCTCACGGATAGTGGTGGTATGGGTATTCAGGCAGTTGATACATTATCCACGCTTGGCCTTGAGGTCCCTGAGTTACCCGAAACAATGCAGTCAATGCTCAGGAAATACTTGCCACCCCTAGCCATAGTCAGGAACCCTGTTGACGTCACTGGGAGTGCCACCGATGAGTACTACAAGATAGTCCTAGACTCCATCTTACCCACCAGCTACGTTGACATGGCTCTAATAGTCGCTTTAATGCAGATACCAGGGCTAACACCAAACCTGGTCAACTACATAATTGATGCTAAGAGGTACGGTAAACCCATGGTCGTGGTATCCTTCGGTGGAAGTGCATTAATGGAGAAGTTCAATGATGCTCTGGAGAACAGTGGAATACCGGTTTATGCAACACCGGACAGGGGGGCCAGGGCGTTGTGGGCCCTGGTTGAGTATAGTAGGATTAGGAAGATGCTTAGGGAAGAGGTGGAGTGACATGACCCACGATCTGGTTGTTAAGGCCCTGTCGGAGGGTAGGTTTAAGCTACTTGACCACGAGGCCTACCAGCTACTTGAGGCCTACGGCATACCGACACCAGGGTACAGGGTTGTGTCTAATTATGAGGAGGCCATTAAGGCGGCAAACGAGGTGGGTTACCCAGTGGCCATTAAGGTGATTTCCCCAGACATAATGCATAAGACTGATGTCGGCGGTGTAGCATTGAACATAAGCAGTGATGATGAGGTTAAGAGGGCATGCCAGGAGGTGAGCAGTAACGTAAAGCGCCTGGCACCCTACGCCAGGGTCTTCGGTTACCTGGTTCAACACATGGTTCAAGGGGGCCTTGAGGTCATTGTCGGTGGTTTAAGAGACGGCATCTTCGGGACTGTGGTGCTGTTCGGCATGGGGGGTGTTTTAACGGAGCTGTATAGGGATACGTCAATGAGGATTGCGCCCATTACTGAGGATGATGCCTTAAGCATGGTTAAGGAAACCAAGGCGTACCAGTTGATAATCGGTTACAGGGGTATGCCGAGGAGGGATATTTACTCACTGGTTGACATAATGGTCAAGTTCTCCAGGCTAATCGTAGATAACCCACAGATATCTGAGGCTGACCTAAACCCAGTCATAATGCTTGAGAATGGCAAGGGTTCGTATGTTGTTGATGCAAGGTTCATGTTAAAACCACATAATTAAAAAGGTCCCTCGAAATATAATGAAAGCATCTGTGAGTAATTATTAGCCATGGTTATTTAACTCAGTTTAAGCCATAGTTCCTCGGCCATCTTGAAAGTCTAGGTATCTTCAGCATTATTTTAAACACATAGGCTATTAGCTCCAAACCCGAGGAGAATTGTGCTTATCATTAATTGTTTCAGTAGCCTAATGCAATTTTCCTAAGCATGTAGGGTAGTATGCCACCGTGCCTGTAGTACTCAACCTCAACCTCGTTATCCAGCCTGGCCACTGCATCAACCTCCTTAACCTCACCGTTGGGCTTGGTTATCCTAATCCTCAGCTTCTTCCTTGGTTCAAGCCCCTCCTCAATACCCAATACATCAACCACCTCGTTGCCTGTTAACCCAAGGCCCCTCCAGCTTACTCCCTCGGGTAGTTGAATTGGCAACACCCCCATGTCCACTAGGTTACTTCTATGAATCCTCTCAAAGCTCTCCGCTATGACAGCCTTAACGCCCAGCAGTAGAGTTGCCTTAGCCGCCCAATCCCTACTGCTCCCTGAGCCGTACTGCTTACCTGCGAACACAATCAGTGGGACGCCCTCGGACTGGTACTGCATCGCAACTTCGTAGACTGTAGCCACCTTACCATCCGGCCAATGCACTGTGTAGCCTCCGTCCTTATTGACCATGAGGTTCCTGAGCTTGACGTTGCTGAACCCGCCCCTAACCATGACCTCGTGGTTACCCCTCCTTGAGCCGTATGTGTTGAACTCACTGGGCTTAACACCCCTCTCCATTAGGTACTTGGCGGCTGGGCTGTCGAGTGGTATTGAGCCTGCCGGTGAAATGTGGTCTGTGGTTATTTTATCGCCGAGGAGTAGCAGTATCCTAGCCCCCTTAATATCCCTCAGCGGTGGTGGTTCTGGGGTTATGTTCTCGAAGAATGGCGGCTTCCTTATGTAGGTTGAGGATGGGTCCCACTGGTAGAGTAAGCCACTTGGGGCCTTAAGCCCCTCCCACAATTCATCACCCTTATATACGTCTGCGTACCTTCTCCTATACAATTCCGGCGTCACCATGCTTTTAATCACGGAGTTAACCTCATCCATGCTTGGCCAGATATCCCTCAGGTACACTGGCCTACCATTTGGATCGTAGCCGAGTGGCTCATTATCGAAGTCTATGTCTATCCTACCGGCCAGTGCATAGGCCACCACGAGCATTGGAGATGCTAGGTAAGCCGCCTTAACCAGCGGGTGTATCCTACCCTCGTAATTCCTGTTACCGCTCAAAACAGCGACGGTGTATATGTCGTTCTCCCTAATCGCCTTAGCCACGGGTTCGGGTAATGGGCCCGTGTTGCCTATGCATACCGTGCACCCATACCCAGTCACGTGGAACCCAAGGGCCTCAAGGTAAGGCATTAAGCCGGCTGCCGTTAGGTAGTCCGTGACTACCCTTGAGCCTGGGGCTAGGCTGGTCTTAACCCAGGGCTTGGTTCTAAGCCCCTTCTCAACAGCCTTCTTAGCCATTAAACCAGCCCCAATTAGGACTGTTGGGTTGCTAGTGTTCGTGCAGCTGGTTATGGCGGCTATGACGACTGCCCCATCGCTCAACTTAACCTCAATGTCATTAATGCTGACTAGGCTACTCCTCTTACCACCCCTACTGTTGGCGTACTCATCAATAAGCTTGGAGACCATTGCCTTAGCGGACTTGAGAGGTATCTTCTCATCTGGGTTCCTTGGGCCAGCTATGACTGGTTCAACCTCACTTAGGTCAAATTGATAGTTTTCGCTGAAGGCTGGGTCATAGTTGTCGGTGTAGAATAGGCCGACGTGTTTAAGGTACTCCTCGACAAGCTTAACGTGGGTTTCATCCCTACCCGTTAGCCTTAGGTAGCTTAGGGTTAATTCATCAACGGGGAATAGGCCCGTGGTTGCACCGTACTCAGGCGACATGTTGGATATGGTTGCCCTATCCCACGCCGGGAGCGCCTTAATGCCTGGGCCGTAGAACTCAACGATCTTACCAACCACATTCCTCCTCCTAAGGAATTCTGTTATGTTGAGCACAATGTCGGTTGCCGTGACGCCCTCCCTGGGTTCACCAATCAACTTAACCCCAACCACCTGGGGTATCGTTATGTAGTGTGGTTGCCCAAGCATAACGGCCTCAGCCTCAATACCACCCACACCCCACCCAAGAACCCCAATACCACTAACCATGGTGGTGTGGCTGTCCGTACCGAGTACTGTGTCCGGGTAGGCTGAGGCATTGGCAGTATTGACGAAGACTACCTTGGCCAGGTACTCAACGTTGACCTGGTGTATGATCCCCTTACCAGGTGGCACAACCTTAAAATTGCTGAAGGCTGATTGAGCCCACTTCAGGAACACGTACCTCTCCCTATTCCTCTCAAACTCAAGCTCCATGTTCAACCTTAAGGCGTCAGACACCCCAAAGTAGTCCACCTGGACTGAGTGGTCTATGACAAGGTCCACGGGTATGAGTGGGTTAATGACCTTGGGGTCCTTACCCAACCCAGCCACCGCATCCCTCATAGCGGCCAGGTCAGCCACAAGTGGAACCCCTGTGAAGTCCTGTAGGATCAACCTTGCTGGTATGAATGGTATTTCCTTGGGGTACTGGGCCTTAGGATCCCACTTAAGCAGGGTCTCCACATCCTCAACCTTAACCACCTTACCATCGTAGTTCCTCACCACGCTCTCCAGCAGTATCCTAATGCTTATCGGTAACCTAGACACCTTAAACCCAAGCTCCTCAAACCTATTCACGTTCCAAATCCTCAACCGGCCCATGGGTGAATCCCACTCCTCCTTAACCTCCCTAATTTCACGCTCACCAAGGCTCATGATTAATCGGACGAATGGGAAGCTTAAAAAGCATTACCTGTGTGTAAAATAAGGAAAACAGCGTATCTATATTAAACTCGGCACGTTCAAAGGTATTTCATAGTGGTTAAACGCATTAGATACGAATGTCGAGACTAAGTTAGTGGGCACCCGCAGGATTTACAAAAATGAGTTATGCCGCAATGTCTCCTAATCAAGCGCCATGAGGTGTCGGTAATGTGAATGATTCATGGGTTAAGTCAAGGGTTAGCTAAGGAGAGACCAGTGTGCTTTGAGGGTCACCACGTAGAAATGGGTCTTACCGGTAATGCCTAACTCTTAGGCATAAGTATGTAGATGCCCTCACCTATGTTAACAGCCTCGCTGGGTGGTTTAGTGAAGCTGAAGCTGACCTTATGCATGCTCTCAAGCTCCCTCTTCAACGGTTCAAGTTCAGGTTGTGCGTAGACCACGGCGTTGAGCCTCTCGGCTAGGCTTAACCTCATCTTGTTCTTAAAGCCCCATATTGAACTGTTGAGGTTCATAAACAATCTAAGCGCCTTACCCATTGCCTCATCGTAGCCCTCAGGATCATTAATGAACTCGCCATGTATGCTCCTACCATGTATGCCCCTCCATATTGCATCGGTTATGAATGGCATAATTGGGGCAAGCATCCTCAGCGAGTAGTCGAGGACCCTATGCAGCGTGAACCAGGCACCCCTCTGCTCAGCCTCTGTGAACGCCCCATCGCGATTGTAGGCCCTGGACTTAACGGCCTCTATGTAGTGGTCAGCGAAGATGTGCCAGAGGAATTCGTAGATGGCCATTGTTGGCTCGTAAGTGTCGAAGCCGCTTAAGCCATCAATGTAAACCCTGGCAACCCTATTAAGCTCATTGAGGATTAGCCTATCTAAGTAAGTCAACTCGTACCCATCATTCACCTCAGGGAATTGTGATATGAATCTAGCTATGTTCCACAACTTAGTGGTGAAGTCCTTCCCAGTCTTAACAACATGCTCACTGTACCTGAAGTCGTAGCCAAGCCTACCGGCCACGGCGGCCCAGAACCTAACCGCATCGGCGCCATACTTCTCGGCTGGTGCTAGTGAATCTATTACGTTACCCTTGGACTTATGCATTGCCTCACCCTTCTCATCAAGCCCCATACCATTGATCCTGACGTACCTGAACGGCGGCTTGCCGAATAGGTGCATTGCCCTGAGGACTGAGTAGTATAGCCAAGTCCTTATTATCTCATAGCCCTGGGGCCTAACTATGCCATCTGGGTAGGCGGCGTTGAACAGTGACTTATCCCTAGTGTACCCTGAGGCATACATCCACGATATTGATGAATCGAACCAAGTGTCCAGTATCCTATCTTCACCTATCAGCCTACCGCCCCTGCACTTCTCCTTAACCTCACTCGGTGGTTCATCAACCCACGGCCTATAGTACCTGCCTGGGTTCGGTAGTATGGGCCTTGCGTTGCCTTCATCATCAACGCAGTACCAGATGGGTATCTCAGTGCCGTAATACCTCCTCCTGCTTATCGGCCAGTCAAACTCAAGTGAATTAACCCAATCAGTGAGCATCTTCTTGTACTCCGGTGGGGTGAACTTCATGTCCTCAATAACCTTGAGCAGCTTATCCTTGAACTCAAGCTGCTTGACGAAGTACTCCCTGGTCACTATTATCTCAATGGGTGTCTTACACCTCCAGCACACGGGCACGGTATGCCTAAGGGGCTCCCTCTTAACCAGTAGACCTGCCGCCTCAAGATCCTTAACAATCCTCTCCCTAGCCTCCCTAATACCTAACCCATCGTACTTGCCAGTGCCCTTTAACTTACCATCCTGGGTGACCACAATCCTAATGGGGAGTCTCAACTCATTCACTATGGCTAAGTCCCTTGTATCGCCGAAGGTGCTTATCATCTCAACGCCAGTGCCGAACTCCTTCTTAACCGACTGGTGGGGTATTATCGGGACCTCCTGGTTGAATAATGGGACAATTGCATGCATACCCCTCAACCTACCGTACCTCTCGTCCTCTGGGTTGTACGCCACGGCTACCGTTGCGGCCAGTAGCTCAGGCCTTGTGGTGGCTATTATCAAGTCTTCGCCGGTCTCCTTAACCTTAAACTTAATGTAATTCAGGTGCGTATCCTCCTCCCTATACTCAACCTCAGGCTCGGCTAGTGCCGTCATGCACCTTGGGCACCATATGGTTGGCCTCTCGGCCTCGTATATTAGGCCCCTGTTCCACATCTCTATGAAGGTCGCCTGGGTCATTGTCCTGTACTCAACGCTATCAGTCCCGTTTGGTATGTACTCGGCTGATATGCCCCACCTCCTAAGCACCTTAACCCACTCCCTCTCGTACTCGTCCAGTTGAGCCTTACATAGCCTGAGGAACTCCTCTCTGGGCACGTCCTGCATCCTCTTGCCAAGCCTCTTCTCAACCTCCACCTCAACGGGTAGGCCATTCCTGTCGGCGTACCAGGGGAAGATGACTGTGTAGCCCCTCATCCTGTGGAACCTGGCTATCATGTCCATTTGGGCGTAGGTGGCGAATTGACCTATGTGGGGCCTACCACTCATGTACGGTGGTGGGGTGTCTATCACAAGGACTTTGCCTTCACGAACCCCCTGCCCCTTACTCAACCCAGAATCCCGCTCCCTATCCCAGGTTTCAAGTAGCTCAAGTTCCCTCTTCAAATCCCACGACTTCTCCTTAAGCTTAGGCTCCATACCAATAATAATCCCCAATTACCGGCTTGGGTTCGATTTTAAGCTTTACGTTGACAAGCAGCGAGGGCTTAATAAACATCATTTAATTATACCCAACTGGCCGTGTTAAAGTATGTGGTCGAGTAAACCACCCCTAGCGCCCTTACCCTGCCCACTAATGGCTGCTTCGGTGAATTTAACCACCTTACCCTCATTAACCAATTGCCTAGCCTGCTCCAATATGGAGCTGGCCACCCTTTCACCAATACCATGCACCCTGGTTAACTCGCTTAAATTAGCCTTGGCAAGGTCCTCAATGGTCCTGTAGCCGGCGTTGAATAGGGCCCTTGCCCTAACCCTACCAACCCCCTCAAGGTTAACCACTAGTTCAAGCAACTCACCCCTAACCCCATACCTAACCCTGTACTTAAGCGCCCTAAGCCCATTAACAACGTCACCACCTAATTTAAGCGTCCTAGCTAACTCCTGGAGTGCACTCACTAGCCACTCCGCCTGGTCTGAGAGGACCCTTAAATCACCAGGCTGAACATCGTATAGCTTCATTATCTGGTCTTCGCTGTTTTCGTTAATCCAATCCAGGAGGGCCATGGCGGTCTTGAATTCTGACAGGAAGTCCTCGTAATCCTCGGGGTAGTTGAGCAGCTCATCCTCTTCACAGGGTTTTAGGGGTATTGAGCCCCACATTGACGCCGCCCGCTGGGCCAATTCATCCAACTCGCCCCTCTTGACCTTAACCTTAGGTACCTTGGGTGATTTAACTATGAGCATAAGTGAATACGCATCCAGGTCTATACCGGCCCCCAGTTTGCCTAGGCCAAGTATGAAGATGTGTGCCGTGTCTGGGTCTAGGTAAACCCTGTTAACCACCGAGCCAACCTCAGTGGCCTCAAACTTATCTCCACTCTTAACGATGAAGCCGTAGTCCACTAGTTCATCAACAATCCTACTAATCATCCTTTTAATTGAATTAACCTGAATGCTGCTAAACATGCCCTGTGAACCAGCGAATGTACCTGAGACAAACCTGACTAGGTCATCCAGTGTTTCAGCGTATTGGCTGGCTATGGCTGAGAGTATGTGGAACTTCAGCGATGTGGTGTTCATGAAGTTTGACCTAACGTACTCGGGCGGCGACTTAATGTACTTGTCAATTATGTAATCAACCTCATCCTTACTTGAGGCAACCACTATGGCCTCGCCGTATGGGTCTAACCCGGGCCTACCTGCCCTACCAGCCATCTGCTTATACTCCATGACCGGTATCTCAATGAAACCGAAGCCCGGTTCGTAACGCCTATACTCGTTTATAATAACCCTACGTGCAGGTAGGTTAACACCCGCCGCCAGGGTCGTTGTTGAGGCGAGGGCCTTCAACACCCCCTTCCTGAAGCCATCCTCAATTATCCTCCTAACCTCAAGTTCAAGGCCGGCGTGGTGGAAGGAGACGCCGCACTTTATCAGGTTGGTTAATTCATCAGCCAGTATCCTTGATGACGAGGCCTCCCTAACATCCTCAGCCAGTTTACCAGCCTCCTCGGGGTCAATGTACCTGACAGGTGATGAGCATATGTACTCGGCCAGCTTCCTGGCAATCCTCACAGCCCCCTGCCTTGAGGATGAGAAGACCAGCACCTGCCCACCCTCGTTGAGTGTGTCCATGGTTAGGTTGATTAATGGGTCACCCTGCCCACCAACACGCCTCTCACCATCATTAACGAAGGTCACGACACCCCTGTAGTAAACACCCTCCCTCAGGTTTACAGGTCTCCAGTCTGACTTAACCAGCCTTGCGTTGAGCCACTTGGCCAGTTCCTCGGGGTTGCCTATTGTTGCGCTTAGGCCTATTAATTGGGGTTTTAGGTTAAGCATCCTTAACTTGGCCACTATGGACTCTATTATCGGCCCCCTCTCCTCATCGTTCACGTAATGTATCTCATCTATTATTAACTGGCCAACGTCCCATATCCAACTGGGCTTAAGCCTAAGTAGGCTATCCAACTTCTCGTAGGTGGTTATCACCACGTCGTAGGAGTTCAACCACCTATCCTCACTATTGTAATCCCCAGTGGATGCAGCTACCCTAATGCCCAATTCACCGTAGGCCTTAAAGTCGTTGAGCTTCTCAAAAGCCAACGCCTTAAGCGGCACGGTTATGATAGTCTTCTTATCGTTGGTCAGTACGTTGTTGACCGCAGCCACCTCGGCCATTAGGGTCTTCCCGGACGCAGTGGCCGACACCATTAGCAGGTTCTCGCCGTTAAGTAAACCAGCTCTAACAGCCTCCTCCTGTGGTGGGTAAAGGGTCCTAATGCCCCTCTTACTCACCAGGAATTCCTTAAGCACCCCCGGTATCGGCAAATCCTCAACATTCACTGGGAGGGTTAATGCCCGTTGATTAATATGCCTTATTACTTAACTTAAACTTTAAGCTAATACAGTACACTAATGAAACACCCATGCCTAATGCACCCCTCCCCCATTAACAGCGCCTCTTCAGCATACCTTAAGCTCCATCCCATCGGTAACCTTAAACCCCATCCAATAGGCCCCTTTCACATAACCAGCGGCTAAGGTGTTTTCCGTAATTGCCGTAATGGTGGGGGATAGGCGCCGTGGCTAATCCTCATCATCTATAAAGCTTAAAAAGGCCACGTTCATTAGCCCACCGCTAAGGTGTGTTGTAGTGGGGTTGAAGATTCATAGACCTAGGAGGGGATCCATGGCGTATTACCCTAGGAAGAGAGCCAGGGACATAGTGCCTAGGATACGTAACTGGCCTACCGTAGACCTAGGTAAGCCAACGCTACTGGGCTTCGTGGGTTACAAGGTTGGGATGGTGCACGCCACAATCGTTGATGATAGGAAGACAAGCCCATTCTTCGGTAAGGAGCTTGTGGAGGCCGCCACCGTCATAGAGACACCCCCACTTTACGTGGTTGGCGTGAGGGCGTACGGTGTTGACCCCATTAAGGCCGAGTTCAGGAGTATTGGTGAAGCCTGGTTCAACGTACCTGATGAGGTTAAGAAGTACCTCAGAAGGAGGATACCCACCCTGCCTGAGAAGTTTGACGTGGATAAGGCTATTGGGGAGTTGAACAGCATGGTTGATTTAATAAAGTACGTTAGGGTGATAGCCATGACGCAACCCTACAAGGCTGGCATAGGTAAGAAGACGCCTGAAGTCCTGGAGATACCGGTAGGCGGGGTACCGGCCATTGATGAGGCTCTTAAGTACGCCCTGGGGTTGTTAGGTAAGGAGGTTAAGCCAATGGATGTGTTTAAGCCAGGTCAACTGGTGGATGTGGTAGGGGTGACTAAGGGTAAGGGCACCCAGGGCGTCATCAAGAGGTTCGGCGTTAAGGAACTGCCCAGGTGGCATAAGCATAGGAAGGGTTCGAGGAGGACTGGTACAATAGGCCCCAAGCCAGCCGTCATGTTCACCCAACCCAGGATGGGGCAGTTGGGCTTCCAAAGGCGTACCGAGTACAATAAAAGGATTCTTAAGATAGGCGACAATGGAGCCGAGGTGACGCCAAAGGGTGGGTTTAAGCACTACGGCATCATCAAGAGCGGTTACATCCTCGTTGAAGGTTCAGTGCCTGGTGTAGTCAAGAGGCTAATAGCCCTAAGGTACCCAATCAGGCCACCGCTTAACTACGATATTAGGCAGGTTCAGGCACCCAACATAACGTGGGTAAGCACAATGGGTATTAGCGGGGTGAGTTGAGGTGAGCATAGACCTATCCCCACTGTTAAGGAACCTATACGAGGTCCCTGCTAAGGCTAAGCTACTCAACCTCAACGGGGAGATAATTGGGGAGGTTGAGCTACCGCCCCAATTCAAGACGCCTATAAGGCCGGATGTGATTAGGAGGGCGGTGTTAAGCGCATTGACGGCTAGGCTGCAGCCCAAGGGCACGGACCCGGAGGCTGGCTTAAGGTCGTCTGCGGTTAGCTTCGGGACTGGGTTGGGTATAGCCAGGGTGCCTAGGATTAAGGGCAACCTATGGCCGAGGGCCAGGATAGCCCCAAACGTAGTTAAGGGTAGGAGGGCCCACCCACCTAAGGTTGAGAAGAGGCTTTGGGAGAGGGTGAATAGGAGGGAGAGGTTGCTGGCCATTAGGTCTGCCATAGCCGCCACGGCGATTAGGGAATTGGTTGCGGCCAGGGGGCACGTTATAGGTGACGTTAAGGCTATACCACTGGTCGTCGTGAACGACTTCGAGAACGTGGGTAAGGCCTCAGAGGCTAAGGCAGTCTTCAAGGCCCTCGGGTTATGGAGTGATGTGGTCAGGGCTCAACGTAGGGTTAGGATTAGGGCTGGGAAGGGTAAGATGAGGGGTAGGAGGTATAAGGAGCCTAAGAGCGCCCTAGTGGTGGTTTCAAGGAAGGACGCACCCGTGATTAAGGCAGTCAGAAACATGGCCGGCGTTGATGTAATCTACGTCGACAACCTAAGTGTGCTCCACCTAGCCCCAGGTGGCGCGCCGGGTAGGTTAACCCTGTGGACCCAGGGGGCCATTGAGAGGCTGGGGAGAGAGGGCTTATTCATGGGTGAGTGACATGTCAACCCAACCGGTCATAGTTAGGTTCGTACTAACGGAGAAGGCTATTAGGCTGGCTGAGAGGGAGAACACGCTAACGGTCATAGTGCCAAGGGGCGCCAGCAAGAAGGTGATTAAGGATTACATCGAGAAGGCGTATAAGGTTAAGGTCGTGGGCGTCAGGACACTGATAACGATGGAGGGGGAGAAGAAGGCGTACGTCAGGTTGGCCAGTGAGAACAACGCCGTTGAGCTACTCACCAACCTAGGCCTAATGTAACTGCCCCATCAATTAATTTGTAGGATTTAGCCGTAGTTTTATAAAGATAAGCACCCATGGTTAACGCATGCTTGAGGTTGAGGTTAAGTTCAGGGTAAGGGACGTTAAGGGCCTGGTTAATAGGCTTAGGGGGTTTGCAACCCACATCGGCAGTAACGTTGAGGAGGATCACTACTTCAATCACCCATGCAGGGACTTCAGGAGCACTGATGAGGCAGTTAGGGTTAGGGTTTATGGGTCGGGCAGGGTTACGGTAACCTACAAGGGTCCTAGACTTGGGGGTGAGGGTAAGGTTAGGGTTGAGTATAACGTCGACGTTGACTCGGCGGATAACGTGATCAATATGCTTAAGGCGCTCGGCTTCAGGGAGGTTGCGGTCATTAGGAAGGAGAGGGATGAGTACACCTACGGCAACTACACCATATACGTCGATAAGGTTGACAGGCTAGGGGACTTCCTCGAGGTGGAGACCCTAACCAACGACCAGGGTATAGTAGGCGAATTGGTCAAGGGGATAGTGAACTTCACGAAAAGAATGCTGAACATAGGTGAAGACGCAATAGAACCCAAAACCTACCTGGAACTAATAATGAGCAAGGTTAATCAAGACTAAGACGTCAACCTTCAACTCTCCCCTTGAGATCATCACAGCGTATTAAGGCAGCATGGTTCACGTTAATAATCACGTTAATAAGTTTGAAGGAGGGCTAATTTTAAATACCTTAACTGGGTTAATTAAACTCACACTATGCCCACCAACTTCTCAACATACTTCCTAAGTTATTCTACACATTGCGGCAGCTTAAAGTAGTGCCCCTATTGCGTCAGGTGCCTCATCAATGTACCTGTTGTAGAGTTTTCTAGCTAATTAAGTAGTTTGTTGATCCCCTTAATAGTTAAGTCCTCCTTATCAATGAGCTCAAGGGGCATTTTCTGCTTCACCTCCATGGGCAGCATGTTGAAGTATTGACTGTGTTGATAAGCTTGGTGGGCTTGAGTTTAGTCCACAGTAACTAGTCTACTAGTTTTTTACCGTACTTCCCGTAGACCTTACCACGTATGGCGGCTGCGTAGTAAAGTGCCTTCATGGCGTTTTCAGGGTCCTTCTCCCGGTACTCATCGTAAAGCTTCCTAGCAAGCCTAAGCAATTCATCAGCCTCCTCGGGCGTTAAATCCTCACCCTTGTCAACAAGTTCAAGTATCCTCCTCCTCTCAGCCTCAGTGAGCGGGTTAGTTGTGGTGGAGACGATACCTCTAAGTGCCATTTTCCATGCATCAACATCCTCAATAATACCCCTCTTATTCAATCGCTCAATCAAGCTAACCATGAAGTCTTTCATCAGCCAGTTCAACTTATCCTCAACCCTACTTAGCCTATCCTCAACCCTGGCAAGCCTCTCCCTCAAATCATTAACACTCCTCACTAGGCTAACAACAATGCTTAATACACTAATAACCACACTCAGTACTGCCGCCAAAAGCCCAATAGTAAGGTAGTCCACACCCAGAGCACCAAGTGCTCCTCTGTTCCATATTTTATAAGGATTTTTAGTCAAACCAATATCCCTAAAATCCACCATTTTTAAGAGTCTTCAATTCTCCTTTGAGGTCCTCCGGTTCTTGTGTTTTTAGGGTTTTTAGGTTTTTCTTTTTATTTTGAATTGTCACCATTGGAACAGGGTTCCGGGGTTCATTGTATGGTTCATCCGTGTTCCAATGGTTTTGATGGTAGAATTGAATGGTTGTTTCAATTGAAAGGTAATGGAGGAATTGAAATAGTGTTCCAATGGTTTTAAGTCCAATGCAAAATGGGCGAGTTGCATGAAACATGCAAAAGCAATGAGGAACTAATTGAAACTAAACCTATGAGGCGCACCAGTTAAAATGCATGGTAACGGTATGTTAACTTTAACTGGGTGTAAGGTTAGGGTTAAATTTAATTCTGCTTTCCTGTTGTTAGGTTAGGTTTAATTTTTGGCTCCTAGGTGGCTTTAGTTTAGTGATGAGCACGCTGGTATATGATGGGTGATTAGGGTCAGAGAAACTGATGTCCATGATTTTAATTGGGTACAAAGTGTTAAAAAGCTAAGAATTCGGGGGTTCGGGTGTTGTATCAATGCCTACTAGGATAGCTGTTGTTGATAAGGATCTTTGCCAACCTAGGAAGTGTAGTCAGGAGTGTATTAGGTTTTGCCCCGTGGTTAGGACTGGTAAGAGGGCTATTTACTTCGATGAGCAGTTGAATAGGCCTGTGATAACGGACCTGTGTACAGCGTGTGGTATATGCGTTAGGAAGTGCCCCTTCGAGGCGATAACCATAATCAACCTACCCTCTGAGCTTGACGAGGATTGCGTTCACCAGTATGGGCCCAGTGGCTTTAAGTTGTTTAGGTTGCCCATGCTTAAGCAGGGTAAGGTAATAGGTGTGCTTGGGCAGAATGCCCTCGGTAAAACAACCATAGCCAACATACTGGCTGGCTCCCTAATACCAAACCTCTGCACAGGTGGCGGTGGTAAGGATGATGTGGTTAGGAGGTTTAGGGGGACTGAGCTCCAAACCTACTTCACAAGGCTCTACAGCAATCAATTGAGGGTTATCCACAAGACCCAGTACATAGAGTTGATACCAATGGCGGTTAAGGGTAAGGTTAGGGATGTCTTAATGAAGGTTGGTGGCGATGAGGGTAAGGTGCTTGACGTGGCCGGTAAGTTGAACCTAACCCACCTGCTGGATAGGGATGTCTCAGTGCTTAGTGGTGGTGAGCTTCAAAGGCTAGCCATAGCGGCCGCCATGCTTAGGAGTGGAGACGTCTACATCTTCGATGAACCCACAACCCACCTGGACATTACCGAGAGGCTTAGGGTGGCTAAGGCTATTAGTGAATTGGCCTCGGGGGGCAGGTACATAGTAATCATTGACCATGACCTAGCCGTCCTAGACTACCTAGCCGACCTGGTAGTCATCCTCTACGGTAAGCCAGGGGCCTATGGGGTTGTTTCAAGTGTTAGGGGGGCTAAGGAGGGGATTAACGAGTACCTCAAGGGTTACTTAACCAACGAGAACATGATGATTAGGAGGGAGGCCATAACCTTCAAGGCAACCCCACCACCCAGGGAGGTTAGGAGGGAGAAGGTTATGGTGGAGTGGGATAGGTTAACCAAGGGGCTCGGTGACTTTAAGCTAATTGCCCAGCCTGGGCAGTTAATGAGGGGTGAGGTTGTGGGTGTCCTGGGGCCTAACGGCATCGGTAAGACAACCTTCGCAAGGCTCCTTGTCGGTGAGCTTCAACCCGACGAGGGGGTTGTCATGCCGTACGGCCAGGTTAGGATAAGCTACAAGCCCCAATACATTAGGGACGTTGCCGTCAAGTACCCTGACCTCACGGTCAACGCATTGATAAGCAAGGTGGCGGGGCCGGATTATAGGGAGAAGCCCCACTGGCCGGACTTAGCCAACAGCCTACTGCTAAACCCAATAATGGATAAGGGGCTGGGCGAGCTGAGCGGTGGGGAGTTGCAGAGGGTTATGATAGCGGCCGCCCTGCTTAAGGATGCGGAGCTCTACGTCCTTGATGAACCAATGGCCTACCTGGACATTGAGCAGAGGATTAGGACCGCCAGGGTTATTGCAAGGTTGGCTGAGGAGAGGGAGTCAACGGTGCTCTTCATTGAGCACGACGTAACCATGCTAGACTACGTCAGCACCACGGTAATGGTCTTTGAGGGTGAGCCCGGTAGGCTAGGCATAGCAAACCCACCCACGGGTCTTAGGGATGGCATGAACACCTTCTTCAAGGCGCAGGACATAACATTCAGGAGGGATGCACGCAACGGTAGGCCTAGGATAAATAAGAGGGGTTCGGTGATGGATAGGGTGCAGAGGGAGGTTGGCGAATACTACTATTACATGCCGGAGAAGGAAGAGTAACGGGGCCAATAGGGTTAATAACTGGGCCACCCATGGTTAAGCAATGGAACTTGTAATGCTCGTACACGGCTCAAGGGACCCAGAATACCTAAACTCAGTGAGGGAATTCAGCCAACTCCTGGGCGTGGGCCACTCACTAATGCTCAACGGTGAGACCCACGGCAAAGGCTTAACGTTCCCATTATTCATCGAATACGGTGACGACTACGAGAGGGCCCTCGCTAAGGCCAACTTGAAGGTGAAGCCCCTACTGGAGTGGCCTGGTTTCATAGAAACCTTAAGGGAGAACGTAAGTGGAGCCATTGTCATGCATGGATCAAGGAACCCCCGCTTCAGGGAGGAATTGAGCGAACTGGTTAAGGCTGGCCTTAAGGTTTACCTCCTCGTGGGGGAGCCCAACATCAGTAGTATCGCCAATGAGTGCCCCAGTGAAGTCTACCTACTCTTCCTATTCAGGGGTGTAATATTCAACAGAGCGGCTGCTGAGGTTAAGGCTAATTGCGGCGATGTTGAGGTTAAGGGGCCCCTGTACCGTGAACCCTGGTTCATAAGCTACCTTAAGGCTAACCTCAGTTACTTAAGTTTAAACGGCATTGGAAGCAGTTCACCCAACTTATGAACCCTAACCTCACCATTGGGTGACGTAACGACGACTGTCTCAACGTTGAACTCGCTCATAACCTGTAGGCATGCACCACAGGGGTAGGTGAACCCATCCCTATTCGACACAATGACCACGGTCTTAATGTCCCTATGTCCCTCACTAACAGCCTTAAATATAGCCACCCTCTCGGCGCACATTGATAGGCCGTAGGAGGAGTTCTCCACATTAACCCCAGTGAACATTTCACCACTGCTCGTTATGGCCACTGAGGCTACCTTAACCCCGGAGTAGGGTGAGTAGGAGTTTTTAAGATAATCCTTAGCCAATTTAATGGCTTTTTCAATCAACTCATCCATAAGGTGATTGGTCTTAACCCAGGCTTTTTAAACGTGAAAACTTAGAGAGGCTAGGGGTTCGTGAGCTTCGGCCTCTATCCCAGGGGTTACTTGAACTCTCAGTATCAACGCCTAGAACCTTAATCGGTACCTAGTTGAATATCGATAGATATGAGAGATAGCTGCAAAGGTATTAAGGCGTTATATATTACCTTTTACCGAAAAACTTAAAAGCCAATCATCATTAAAGCGGAATGGTACTATGAAATATGTAAGAATTGCGGCGATACTTGAGCCGGTGTTAATGCTAAGTGGCGGGGCCTTGTTGCTGGTAGCGTCCTTGAAAGCCCAAAAAATGCTAGTGTCACCGTTGGAGGTTGTATCAAACCACTTAATCCGCATTTTAATTTATTGCCTAATATGTTTGTCGATTAGTAGGCTTAGGCTGTTTTACGTAACCATATCGGCGGTTACCTTACCCATACTACTCTATGCGTACGCAACCGTAGAACCCATGAGGTTAATCGCCTTACTCTCAGCGGCAGGCATCTCGTTCTTAATGTTATTCTTAATATTAGACATGATTATGGAGCGGATAGCAGGCATTAAAAGTGATAATGAGCCCCACGGTTACGGTAGAGGGACTAAGTTAGTCTGGGCGTTAACAGGCAACATCTTCACCATATTAGGGGCTATATTTACCATCTTATTCACCTTAGGCCTCCTGAGTGCCCTTAAAGTCTCCACGTGGTTTAACATTAAGGTACTTGATTCAGTTGGGAATGTAATCGAAGCAGCCCTAATGATGCTTGTGGGTCTCTACTTTAGGCACTACGTGGGGAGGATTCTAAGGTTTATAGTGTCCCTAGACCCGGTAGGCCATGACGTGTATTACGATGAGCATGGTCTTTTCCGTGACTCCCCAGGCACACCGTACCTAGTTAAGTGGAGTGAGGTGCAGCGGGTTGAGGTAATTTCGGTTTCTGAAATATCTAAGAAATTTACCGCCAGGGTTCGCTGGGTTCTTTGGGCCTTCATAAACGGCTTCCCCTTCAAAGTACACGGCCGTTCCACTAGGGAGAGGGGGAGAATTCTAATTGTGAGGAAGGATGGAACCAGCATGGTTCTTGATGATGTAGTGGCCCCCAGCGGCCTAATTCCCATATTTAAAGGCTTCATGGAGGAAGACTCGGCGGGAAGGACTTAGGAACCATCATAATCGATGTCTTTTGACCACTAGGAAGCGTAAGGTGGTGGGATTAACGTGGGTTTAGGTTAAATTAGGTAGACTAGGGGGAGTTTCATGGATCCCAAGCTAGCTGCGGCTAGGGCTGCCCTTAGGTATGTTAGGGATGGGTACGTTATTGGAGTTGGGTCTGGGTCAACGGCCTTAACCTTCCTAACCGAGTTGGCTAAAGTTATTACGAGTGGTTCCTTAATTAACGTAAGGCTAGTGGCCACCTCAACTGAGACTGAGTATGAGATTGTTAAACTGGGTTTAGGCGACCTGCTCAGGTACCCGTGGCAGGTTAACGCCATTGACGTGGCTATTGACGGCGCCGATGAGGTTGATCCAGGTAAAAACCTAATCAAGGGTGGGGGTGGTGCGTTGACTAGGGAGAAGATAATTGACTACTGGGCTAGGGAATTCATAGTGATTGTCGATGAGACGAAGCTAGTGGGTAAGATACCAAGTACCCATCCAATACCCATTGAGGTTATACCATACGCCTGGCCTATAGTTAAGGCTAGGCTTGAGGGTAAGTACGGCGGCTCGGCAGTTTTAAGGTACTCTCCTGGTAAGAGGGGGCCTGTGGTTACTGATAACGGGAACTTCATAATCGACTACAGGCCTGGGGTTACCCTAAACCCAACTGAGGGTGAGGTTGACATTAAGCTCATACCGGGTGTCGTTGAGGTTGGGTTGTTCAGCGGCTCAAGGGTGAGTAGGGTCATTGTAGGTAGGGCTGATGGCACGGTTACTGAGATTGCGTGAAGCCAGCTAGTGACTAATTAATAAATAGCTAAGTTAGGCCGCCTTAACCATGAGGAGGGTGGTGGTTGCCATAACGGGTGCCTCGGGGGTTATTTACGGGGTTAGGTTACTAGAGTCCTTAAGCAGGGTAAGTGATGTTGAGGTTCACCTAGTGGTTTCTAAATCAGCCTTAAAGGTCCTTAAACATGAATTAGACCTGGGTCTAGATGACTTGGTTAAGCTGGCCCATAAGGCTTATAATGACGATGAGCTTGATGCACCGATAGCCAGTGGTTCCTTCGGCTTTCAGGCAATGGCCATAGCCCCATGCTCAATGAAGACCCTCTCCGCCATAGCACACGGCTACACCTCAAACTTAGTCACCAGGGCCGCTGATGTGGCGCTTAAAGAGAGAAGGAGACTAGTGCTCTTGATTAGGGAGGCTCCCTACAGCCTCATCCACATTAGGAACATGATGCTTGCCACCGAGGCTGGGGCAATAGTGATGCCCGCTAGCCCACCATTCTACGGTAAGCCAAGGACAATTGATGACTTGGTTAACGCCGTGGTGGGTAGGGTTATGGTGCTCATGGGTATTGAAAATAACCTATACCCTGTGTGGGATGACCCCCCTCCCCACCCTTAAGGGCGGGGTTTCACTGCTGGGGTCTTGGGCGTTACCCCCTCTTTGGGGGTCAGGGGTGAGCTTAATGTTAAGGCGAGGATTGCCTAACGGCCATGTCGAGGATTAGTCTCCTTATCCTAGCCACAATACCCTTATCCCTAACACCACTCAACGCCGCCTCAGCCCCATCCCCAAGCTCCCTAATGGTCTCCCCAAGCTCCCATGGGAATATGACCCAGGCCGTTGTTTCACCGGCATAGTAATTCGGCTTAAACCTAGTCCACGGCTTAATCATCAGGGTGGCTGTCCTAATGTCGAGGGCACCCTGCCCCTTGAGGTAATCATAAGCCGCTGATAATGTTGCCCCAGTGTCCGATATGTCATCCACGAGCAGTACCCTTAAGCCCCTTACGCTGATCGGTATTGGCTGGGCTATCGTTGCCTCTTCGCCTCGCTTACCAATGCCCTTATACAACTTAACCTCCACAGAAGACATGTTACCTATGCCTAAAATATCCTCAATTATCTTGGCTATCACAACCCCACCCCTGGCTATGCCAACAACCACATCAGGCCTATAACTATCCTTAATTATTGATTCAGATACCTTAATGGTCAAGTCCATTATATCATCCCAGGTTAAATACTTAAACTCTACCATTAAAATCGTTTTACTTAGCCACTTATAAACCTTACTCCCACTATAACCTTTTCAATTCACCGCATTATTAGGCGTTACATCGTTAAGTTAGGTGATTGAATAATTAAACGCAATGACCTACAGCCAACAGGTGGTCATTTAAGTTTACCAACTTCATTAGGCAACTGGTCGTGTGATCTCCAATAGCGCATGGGTAATTCACCATTAGTATCTATATAGTTATTTACCATATAAATAGGGTTAGTGTTTTACCGGCAAAAACCCTATTAAGGCTCCGGTTACATGGATAATGATGGTGAGTAGAACACCATTTGAGCCGCTTGACTGGTCAAGGCCAACTAAGGCGCACGTTAAGTTGCTTTTAATATCTGGAGCTGGCTTCTTCTCCGACGCCTATGACCTCTTCGCCATATCGGTAGCCTTGGTCTTCCTTAAGCAGGTTTGGTCATTAACGTCAGCTGATATAAGCCTAATAGCCTCAGCCGCATTGTTCGGCGCAGTCATAGGCCCATTCATATTCGGTAGGATAGGTGACATCTTCGGCCGTAAGTACATTTACGGTGTGGAGGCGGCCTTATTGGCGGCTGGGGCCGTGGCGTCGGCCTTATCAATAAACCCAACAATGCTTTGGGTAACCAGGTTCATACTTGGACTTGGCGTTGGTGGAGATTACCCAATCAGCGCAACGTTAATGAGTGAGTATGCGCCAGCTAAGAGCCGTGGCTTATTTGTGGCTGGGGTGTTCTCCATGCAGGGTTGGGGTATTGTAACCGCAGCCGTATTAGGGTTATCCCTCCTACACTTAAACGTAAACCCAGACCTAGCCTGGAGGATTCTACTTGGTGTTGGTGCAGTATTCCCGGCCCTGGTCATTTACTTTAGGCGTAGGGTTCATGAAACACCCAGGTTTGAGTACTTCGTTAGGAGGGATGTGGAGGGCGTTAGGAAGGCTATTAAGGATGTGTTGAGGTCCGATGTTAACATTAACGCTGAGGTTAATGGTAGTGATGGTATTAGCCTATCAAGGTACATATTGGTAATCCTAGGCACTGCAATACCCTGGTTCGCCCTTGACGTATTCTTCTATGGAGCCAACATATTCGGGCCTTTTGTAACATTAGCCCTAGGCCTCGCCAACAGCTCACTGGCATCAATCTACACTCAGCTATACGTCGCCTTAGCCTTCCTCGTCCCAGGTTACTACGTGGCTGCCCTACTGGTGGATAAGATTGGTAGGAAGTTAATGCAGATAATGGGCTTCTCCATAGTGGCCGCTGCATACTTGATAGCAGCCCTCATTCTAAGGAGTGGCATTACAGATCCCATGGTTATACTGGCGCTTTATGGTATTGCCCAGTTCTTCACAAATGTTGGACCCAACGTAACCACGTTCATAATACCGGCTGAGGTCTTCCCAACAAGGTACAGGACCACGGGTCACGGTATTGCTGCAGGAAGCGGTAAGCTGGGTGCTACGTTAGCCGCGCTCCTCATACCAATCTACTTCCCAATAACAAGCAGCACCTTAAGTGCAGCCGCTAAGCTTGCCATAATGTCTAAATTGCTGCTAGTGCTTGTAGCCTTCGCTGTGGTAGGTATAATATTCACGTTACCCATAAAGGAGCCTAAGGAGAAACCCCTTGAGGTTTCCTCAGGGGAAGTACGGATGAATTAGCCGTTCCCCTTTTTACTACGTTCCCTAGCAACCATGCATGGTAACTAAACTAAAGTGAGCTACCGGTTTTTAATTGGGTTACTGTCTGAGCGCTTACTATGGTTTACTCTACGGTGGGCTGGGAGTAAATAGTGCTCTTTTATGATAGGTTCAGTGAGGAAACATTGCGCTGGTCCTTAGTAAGCCACCATAAAACCAAACATAGATTGCATCCTACTGATGAGTCCTCTTTACCTGTTTGTTCATGGTTCAGAGGGCATTGCTGAGATACGCATTTTAACTAAGCTGATGCTAATACCTCCTCATGAGGGTTTTGATTTACTTAAGTAATACCAGGGGCTATGAGCCTAAGGATAGGGTAAACTTAATGAAGCAGTTAAGGTCTATGGGTATTAGGGTAATTAACGTTAGGGTAGCCACAAGGCACCTTGAGGTTGATGCGAGCACAGATAACGTGGATGAGGCGGCGCATACACTAGGTCTCTTAATTGGGCCTGTCCTTGAGGTGGTTAACTTAACCATGGAGCATAGATACGATAACCCATTTAGGGCCTACGTTGACCTATTCAACGGTGAGAGGTTTTGGGAGGCCCACGAGGCTCTTGAGCCCATCTGGAGGGTTGGTAGGGATGTTAATGTGCAGGGCTTGATAGTTGCTGCGGCGGCCTTTGTGAAACTTCAGGAGGGTTACATTGAACCCTTCCTGAGGTTAGCTAATAGGGCCTTATCCATGTTAACCGCCAGCGCCGTGGATTGCATTGACCTAGTTAGCTTTAGGGCTGGTTTGAAGGATGCCCTAGGGGTCATGAGGCCATTTAGGGCTAGGTGCATTAATTAACGCTTAAATATGCCGGTGAATAAGCTTGACGTGGCTATTTACAGGAAGACCCATTGGGTAGGTGAAATAAAACCTGAGATGGATGGTAGGGAGGTTACGTTATCGGGTTGGGTTTGGGATATTAGGGACGTGGGTAGGATAAAGTTCATTGTGCTTAGGGATAGGGAGGGCATGGTTCAAGTCACGGTTAAGCGTTCATCAGTTAGCGAGGAGACGTGGAATGCTGTATCTAGGTTGGCTAAGGAGGATGTGATTAGCGTCAGGGGTGTGGTTAAGGCTAGTAAGGTTGCCAGGGCTGGGGTTGAGGTTGAGCCCATCGAGGTTAAGTTACTTAACAAGGCTAACCCGCTCCCAATAGACATCTGGGGAAACGTGGATGAGACCATGCTTGACTTGAGACTTAGGTACAGGGTAGTGGACCTCAAGCGCAGGGTCAATGTAATGCTCTTCAAGGCCATGAGTGAGGTTGTTAGGGCGATGCGCAATGTGCTTTACAGCCACGGCTTCATAGAGGTCTTCACCCCGAAGATAATAGCAACCAGCACCGAGGGCGGTGCTGAGTTATTCCCAGTCCAGTACTTTGAACGCACAGCCTACTTAGCCCAAAGCCCCCAGTTGTACAAGGAGGAGTTGACGGCCAGCCTTGAGAGGGTTTTTGAAATTGGGCCGGCCTATAGGGCTGAGAAGCATGACACAACGTACCACGTAAACGAGTTCATATCCGTCGACGCCGAGGCCGCCTTCATGGACTACAGGGACGTCATGGGGGTACTTGAGGATGTGGTCATAGAGGCCTATAGGGCCGCGGCACCAATCCTCAGTCAAATGGGCCGTGAGGTGAAGGTGCCGGTGAAGCCCTTCAAGGTCATTACTTATGATGAGGCCTTAAGCATGCTTGATAAGGAGGGTGTTAAGGTTAAGTGGGGTGACGACATACCTAAGGAGGGTTTAGAGAAGCTGAGCAGCTTGATCAAGGAGCCCTTCTTCATAATACACTTCCCAACCATGCTTAGGGCCTTCTACACAAAGCCCATTGAGGGTGATGAGTCTAGGAGCGAGTCCTTCGACCTGGTTATAGATGGGATGGAGGTTACCTCAGGGTCCACCAGGATTCACGACAGGAAGCAACTTGAGGAGGCCATGAAGGCTAGGGGGCTTAACCCAGAGAACTTCGCAATGCACCTGGAAGCCTACGACTGGGGTATGCCACCGCATGCTGGCTGGGGGCTTGGCCTATACAGGCTAATGATGGTGATGGCTAAGGTGAGGAACATTAGGGAAGTCATACTGTTCCCAAGGGATAGGTACAGGTTAACACCTTAATGGGCAGTGAAATTAAGCACAAAACAATAATGGAGGCTTATTAACCTTTAAAGTGGAGTTGCTTAGGAAGGTGCTCAACCTTGATTAGTGGGTAATTATTAAAGATTCTAGCTTACCAACTTTGGTTTGGGAATCTCTTTTATGCTACTTGATTTTCACGTTAACTTAGATCTCAGGTATGGTTACCCTTACCTCACTGCCCTTACTAGCTGACTCATATATGGCGTCTATTATTGAGTGTATTATCACGCTTTGGTAACCCGTGGTTGGCGGTTCCTTACCCTGGGTTATTGAGTCGATGAATGCCCTAACCATCTCCAGGGACATGTCCACGTTACCCAGCACGGGCTTGGTGTCGTAGAGGAAGTTGCTAGTCCTACTGTGCAGTGTCATTTCGGTGACTGCCTCGTGGCCCCTACCCTCCAATCCGCCCTTGTTGCCGAGAACCCTGTATATGCCGACCTCACCCACGTGGGATACGTTGGCCGCCCAACCAACCTCAATTATCATGGAGACGCCATTCTCAAACCTGATGAAGCCCACGGCGTAGTCCTCAAGCTCAAACTTGCTTGGGTCCCATGAACCCCAGTTGAACTTAACCTCCTCAGGGTTCCTGCCGAACTTAGTGTACGTTGCACCACTCACGGTTACTGGCCTTAGGAAGTTGAGTAGTGAAAGTAGGTTATCAAGTATGTAGCACCCTATGTCCAGTAACGCACCCCTACCACCCGACAACTGCTTATCTATGAAGGTCGGTGAACCAGGTATGCCCCTCCTCCTAACCAGGTAGCCGTAGGCTAAGTATGGTTCACCAACCATCCCAAGGCTCATGGCCTCGGCCCCGAATTTAAGCGCTGGGGAGAATCTTGACCAGTAGCCGACCATGAGCACCTTACCCTTAGCCTTAGCTGTCCTAACCACGTCAACAACCTCACTTAGGTTGGCTCCAAGGGGCTTATCAACAAGCACATGGACACCCTTACTAAGAACATCCTTAGCGACCTTAGCGTGGAGGCCTGTGGGGGTTACGATACTTACCGCGTCCGGGTTCTCCCTCTCAATCATCTCCATGTAGTCAGTGTAGTACTTCACCTTGAATTCCCTACCAACCTCCTCAGCCCTCCTTTGGTTAACATCTGCAACCGCCACAACCTCGACGTTGGGTAGTTTGGTGTAGGGTATTAGGTGCCTACCCCTACCGTGGCCACCAACCCCAATCACCCCAACCCTAACCTTATCCATGCGTAGGCTACTGCGTCTGGGTTTAAAGTATTGAATGTGGAAACCTTATTAAAAACCGGTTAACCCTAGGGGTTGATGATGAGGCGCGTGAGGTAGGATTTAATGACGGCTTCCAGGCTACTGACCATCAACAGGCTAACCTTAAAGGTGTAGTCAAGTGTCTATTCAAGGGTGGCTTAAGATTACGCCACAAGCCTTAACCTCACCTTTAAACACCACATCTCTATTGGCTCACTTCCTCGAATTCATATTCGCCGTGGTGCTTAACCAGCGTTATGCCGTATGCCTTAGCCGCATTAAGGAGCCTCCCTAGGCTCTCCCCCTCCATTGAGTACGCCACTATTGGTATTATCAACTTGCCCCCTGGCGCCCTCTCCCTATACCTATCAACCTTCCTGGCCAAGTCCCTAATATCCCTAGACCTCAACGTTGTCTTTATCTCTATTAACAGTACCTTATCCTCAGCCTCCACGAAGCCGTCGAACTCAGCCTCGCTATCAAGTCTAAGCCTCCTTACCCTATCCACGGCGATGCCATACCTCTCCCTTACCCAGCCTGGCAGATAGTGCCTTATATCCTGCTCCACAAGTTTACCCACAGTCCTCGATAAGCCGCCTAAATCCCTCGATACACCCCTAACAATCCTTGTTAGGTTCTCATGGTTTTTCCTTAATTCGCGTATTTCCTCCCATATTCTATGGTTCTCTTCCTGTAGCTTGTGTATTTCTTCCCACATCTTTTGTATATTCTCCCATATCTTCTGATTCTCCTCACGCAACTTACTAATCTCTTCCCATATTTTCCGAGTTTCCTCACGCAATTTGCTTATCTCCTCCCATATTCTATGGTTCTCCTCCCACAATTTACGCACCTCCTCCTTAAGCTCCTCCACGGCTTTTGTTAACCTGTTCACCGAGTCAGTTAACTGGTTAAGTGAGGCATTTGTGTTGACAATACCGAGTAGTCTCATGACCTCAAGCCTAAAGTTCTCATCCTCCCTAAGTAACTTAAGCACCTCCTCCTTGAAACTGCTCATCAAAGCCTCGATAGTATCCAAGTTTGGACTTTAAATACCTATTTTCCTTAGTGCAGTAATTTGAGTTCACATTGCCGTGCATTTTCTGGGTAAGGAGGTTGTTGCCCTTAACCATGCTGAAACCTGAGACTACGAGATATGACTCAGGGCTTAGCTAGCCTATGCTGAGACTTAGTATACTTTACAGTAATGGTAACGGTTAAGTTAGTAGGTGTATTTATGACTCCCTTCCCACCTTAGGGAGGTGGTTTTTTCATTGTGGGGGTCTTGGGTGTTATTCCCTCTGCGGGGTTGGTGGTTTTGTTCTTGGGGTGGTGGTGAGGGTGGGGTATCGCCCCACCGGCTCATCTGACGGAGGGAAGCAAACCCCCTCTCGGGGGCACCAACCCAAGCACCAAAACCCCAGCAGAGTTGAATTGTATAAACCCACCGCAATGAAACCCACACAGTGGTGCAACCCCACCATGAACGGCGAGGTTTGCCTCGTTATCAGGCATGAAGTTAACTATGACTTGCCTTAAATCCCTAAGTTTGTTAAATTAGCATGCTGCTTCATGCCTATGAACGTAGATGAATGATGATTTGGGTTTCACTGCTCCTCAATGGTTTTGATTATTCAAGATATCTATGTTTACTCAACACTTATTCTAGATCCTAGGGAGAGCAGATTGTACTATGTGAAGTATCCAAGACGAACCTGATGTAGCTTAGGCTGGTTAACAATAGTTAATGCCTTGAAGAAGCTACCCATTACTAGGGCTGTTTCGGTTTTCATAATCATTTTAAGTTTATAAAACTTAACCTTAGCGCCTTTATTAGTGCCCCTGGGTTTCCGAGATCCGTAGTGGCTGGGAACCCCCGGCGACGGGTGGGGAGCCGCTGCGGTGAGGGGGCCCAGGGAGACCGTCAAGAAGGAGACGGTGGGGATTTCATGAACCGCCGCCTCCGGAGAGACGGTATAGCTGAGGCCAGGAATATGTACATTACGTGCCTGGATGAGTGTAGGTCCTCATTGATATAGGGTATAGCATTACGCGCACTATTAGTAGGCTTAAGGAGAGTATGTTATGGATAAGCCCTAGTCAACCGTACTTGGCGAGACTAAGGATAATGTTTAGCCCAATTAGAGTCTTAGTGAAGCCAGCGCTTAAGCTATTACTAACGTTAACAATGCCGCGTAGGGCAGCCATAGGCAGGTTGATTAACTGGGCCAGGGTCGCCGGTAATGAATTGGTTGATGTGAAGGAGGATAACGGTGTAATCACGGTTAGGATAAGGATTAAGGGTAAGTGACTGCTAATTAGGGTCCCTCCTTGTTAAGGTTAAATATTGGTGGTATTGACAAAGCCTGAGCCTTAGCCTTTCTGGCTGTGCCAGTCACCCTAACGGTCACTGCGTAGTCTATGCTAAGCATGGCTGATCTAAACCAGGTTATGCACGGGGTTGGTACCTTGATGACGAGCCTATTGGCGTGTATGAATATTGGCACTGCGTAACACCCCTTAGAATCCCAATCAACCCCAGCAAGATCCCTAGCCTTAATTATCAACTCCCTGTACAACTGGGGTAATAGATCCACCCCCCTAGCCTCAATGACCATGTACCTCGGCATTTCACCTCCTCCTAACCACCGTGAGACCTAGCTTAACCAACTCATCCTCAACCATAACCCTCGACTCGCGGTCCAGGGACTTCCAGTGTATTATGCCTAACCTGGGTTTAACGCTATTCCTATCCACAGCCATTCTAACAATCTCCCTAGTCGGTTTAATGTACTTAGGCACCATGTGGCCCACGTCGTATTCACCATTGATTATATGCTCCATCAGTGTCGAATAGTGGAGGTCGCCAATGGACATAGCCACGTCCTTACCATCATTAATGAATCTACCCGTATCGTTGATTAAGTCGTAGATTAATGAGGCTAGGAAATCATGGGCCCTCTGATCCCTCCACTCAGTCTCAGTGGATCCAATCTCAGCGAAGATGGCCGGCTTATCGATGAATGGTCCGTGGTGGGTGGCCTCAAGTGAGGCGAAGTAACCATTCAACTCACCAATCCTCCTATAGGTCTCCCTGAAGAGGTTTGTTAAAACCCTCGGTTCGCTAATGGCCACAAGGCCTGGTTTACCGCCTAACTCAGCGTCACCCCAGTTACCGGGCGTGTGGAAGGTTATCAATGGCCTTGGGTTCCTCATCTCATGCCTACTCAGGAAGACCACTAGGTCAAGGTTATTGGCCCTAGCCCACTCATCAGCCTCATCAACGTAGACTATGTCCCTGTTTGAAATTAGGGCTAAGGCTAAGTCAGAGGTGTACTCATTACTATTAACCTCCTTAAACTTAATCATTCCATTGAGCGCCCGCCAAATACCCATTGAGGCTTCATCGAGCCTAGACACCACTAGCCCAATCTTCATCGACTAAGATGATGCAATGCTAATTAATAAAATTAATGCAAGGCGAGTTAATGGTTGCTGGCTTCCTCCTCGCTCTGAAGGTGGTCTCGGTCCTGGAGGTTACCACCCTTTTATCAGTCTCGCTGCTCTTGGATTCAGGTCGAAGGGCATGCACTAAGTTACCTACCCTTAGGGTAAGTAACCTTGACTTCATCTTTTAACCTGCGATTTTTAATACCCTTATTCAGGTGGTATTTCCCTGTACACCAGCGTTATGTCTATACAACGTGGAAGTTTGGTATTGATAAGCCCACCACCACCATGGCGGCTAAGGTACCTAGTAGGGCTAGGGTTCCTAGGGCTGTGGTTAACTTGAAGCCGGCGCTAGGCCTAACAATGTTAATTAGGATTATCACTATGAATGCCACTAGGGCTAGGGAGTAGTCAAACCAAACATTACTGGTGCTGAAGACTGTGTTGGCTAGGTTGATTAGGTTGCTTAGCCCATGTGTGTAGCCTATTACAAGTAGGACGTTGTTTATTGCCGTCACAGAGAAGAAGGCCGCCAGGGCGAAGAAGGGCGGCATGTTGAAGGCTAGGGCTACGCCCATTATTGAACCCAAGCCTCCGTGAAGTCTCCTGGTTATCCAAACGTAATCCCCACCAGTCCTAGGTATCCTAACTATGAAGTATGTGTAAAGCACCACGAGCGGTAAAGTGAGCAGGAACGTTATCAAGCTGGCTAGCCAGAGCACGGCACCGGGGATTACGTAAGGTGTGATGCCTATGAAGACCGCTAAACCAGCCCCCATGTTAGCCACGTTAAGCATTGCCGCATCCCAGAGGGAGGCCGACTTAACTAGGCCTGTGCTCTGCCTAACGAAGAGGGCCATGGGGAGTTAGGGGCATTAGCTAGGCTATAATAGCCCAGTGGTGCAGTTTAAGCAATACCCGCATTAATCCCCCTAAGATGTGAAGTGAGAAAGTAAGCACGATGAATAGTATGGCATAGTACGGCGTAGGGTATTGCAATTTTAAATAGCTCTAGACTTGAATAATTCTGGCAATAAATTAGTGGGCTTATAGTAATTAAGCTGGGTTAATGATTAGTTAAGGTTATTTAATTCCCTATAAACCTGAGAGGAAAGGTGTTTAAATCCCTTAATTCATAGCCCTGAGGTTGGTGAATGAAGCCGCATAGGGAATGCCCACTCTGCATTGTTAGTGTTAGGCTTAGTGAGGTTGAGGCGGCTAACATGAGTAATGAGGAGTCGCTGGCGGCTTCCAAACTGGTGCTTAATGCCTCTGCGGAGGCCTTTGAGGAGGAGTCTGAGTTGACCAGGATAGCCTCCAGGATATTCATCAAGGTTTCATCGACATACCCCCAGGTCACTGAGTACTATAGGGTCGCTAAACGCAGGAGTATTGATGCTGCTAAGGCTCAACTACCCTTAGTTAAAAATATGTTAAGGGGGTTGGAGGGCTATGAACTGTTTAAGGCTGCGGTTAGGGTCTCAATTGCGGGCAATTTACTCGACATGGGGGTTGCGTCTCATAAACCACCCAGTGAACTCCCCCTGGATTCATTAATGACCACGCCCTTCTCCAGGGATGACACAGGTGAATTATACAACATCTTATTGAAGGGTGGTTTAAAGGTAATCTGGCTCTTTGATAATGCCGGTGAGGCGATTTTCGATACAGTACTAATTGACCTGATTAGGGGGATGGGTAATAAGGTTATCGGAGTTGCCAAGGCTGATCCTGGCTTCCAAAACGACCTAACGATCAGTGATGCCGAGTATGCAGGTTTAAGTAGTCACTTGGATGAACTTGTCTCAACAGGCTACAGCGGCTCAAGCATCCACCTGGATAGGGTCAGTGATGAGTTCCTAAGTAGGCTTAGGGGGAGTGACCTAGTGGTCGCTAAGGGTATGGCACACTTTGAGTACATCTCAGAGGTTGACCTAGGTAAGCCTGTTGCCTTCCTACTAATACCCAAGTGCAGACCTGTGGCTGAGGCACTTGGGGTTGAGAAGGGCACCCTAGTGGCCATGTTAAGGGTTTAGTAATCACGGGTTGTTCTTCACCGAATTAGCTTAATGATGCCTAACCTTAACTGGTTAGGTAACCGTCTCTCCGGAGACGGTAGAGACTTGTTGTCTCCACCGTCTCCTTCTCGGCGGTCTCCCTGGGGCCCCAGGGACACCGCAGTGGCTCCCACCCCGTCGCCAGGGGTTCCCAGCCACTACGGATCTCGGGACCCCAGGGTCACTAATAAAGGGTGTTGGGGTTAGGCATTTAAATTTAACTGGGATTAACCATTAACAAAAATAAGCACTACAAATGATTATGAAAACC
>NZ_LCTF01000018.1 GCF_001663375.1 Caldivirga sp. MU80 | reverse complement strand
CGTAATGATAGACCAGGATGTTTACCTCCTGGAGACTAGTTTCAAGGACATTACCCTAGGCTACTACTATAGGAGTGCCCCGTTCCCCGCATCCCAGTGACCCTAATCACTACTCATCTTTGTCGGGTCTGTGCCCCCATTCTTGGGGCATCATGGTTCAGTTTGCCTCGGGGCTGGCTCCCAGTGGGGCGACAACCCCACTAGGACTGTTTAGCCCTTATTTTATCCGAGTTTTAAGCCTTTCTTTACCGAAAGGTTTATAAAGTTAGTTCGGATGGTTTCCCGTGGATTGCATTCTCTACCTTGAGGGTAGTGTGACGAAGGTGACTGGTAGGGATGTGGGTATATACGTCAATAGGGAGTATCAAACTAAAATCAAAGACCTACAGGGCAGAAGAGTGAAGATACTGGTGATTGTTGATGATTGCGAGGAGGGCGATACTCATTAGGTTGCCTAGGGACAAGTGTGATGTTAATTACATAAGGAGACTAATGGCCCTCACGAACCTAGCTCATCGTGGTTTTGAGGTTTGGGTGCCGGACCTGCCCAAATCCATACAGTATCAAATCTATGGTTTCAAGAGCTACAAAAATAGCTTAATGTTTGGCACAGCGCCAAAGAGGTGGTTTGCCAAGACGTGGGTTCCGCTGAAGACACTGAGGGTTTACGGTGATGGCACCAGAAAGGGTGCAACGGATGCTTTAGTGATTCTTGATTTCAAGAAAAACGTCATCAAGATACACCAAGTATGTAAAAACGAGCCTGGGTACTCCATTGAAGTCCCAATGCCTAGGTGGGTTGTTGAGCGGGTAAACGAGGGCGGTGACATCAAGTATGCAATGATTGGGTTGAAGAATGATAAACCCTACCTGGCTTTGGTTGCTGAGCGTGTGGTTGAGCCTTACGTGCCTAGTGGTTGTAGGCTTGTTGTTGATGTTAACGCTTGGAATAACGGTGTTGCCTACGGCATAATTAATCCAAGCAACAAGATTGCGGAGTACTCCCCATTGAGGCCAAACCTTAGGCTCATTGACACGTGGTACCACAAGGCTGAGAAACTAAGTAAAAAATTGGGTAAGTTAAAGAGACTGGGGTTGGATTCAACCCCAGAAGCCAAAGGATTGAGGAGGGAAATCAAGGCATTGAGGAGGAAGGTCTACGCATACCTAAGGGACTTCGCCCAGAAGAAGGCTCACGAGTTGGTAATGAAGGCTCTTAGGTTAAGAGCTGAAGTGCTAATTGACGACATGATTGAGGAATCAAGGAGGGAATTGCTTGAGATGAAGTTACCAAGGGGCTTGAGGAAGGTTTACTTGGCTGAGACGAGGAGGTTCGTTAAGCTATTCACCACCCAACTACAGTGGTATGGTGTGCCGTATGAGTTCAAGAGGCTACCAAGCACAGTATGCCCAATATGTGGGCATAAACTTATCCAGGAGAGAGGCAGGGTAATGGCTTGCACGAACTGCGGATTCAAAGCACCAAGAGACAAGGTACCAATACACTGGGCATTGAAGGCAATGCCCAAAGCCAAGGTGAGTCCCCTAGATGAAAGCCCCATGCCGTTGGGCTCAACAGCCACCCATGAACCCACACCGATAGCCCATGTGGGCGAGGTGGAAGCCCCTAGGCGCAACACCTAGGGACAAACGGATAGGGATATTAAGGGTGCGTGGGTGGGGTGGTTGATGCCTAGGGTCAGGGTTAAGGGGATTAAGTTGAGCGGCAATTACCTTGAGGTGCTCATTGAGGGTGAGGACTACACCACCATGTCACCCCTGTTAACGTACATACTCCAGGACCCTGAGGTTGAGTTCGCAACCTTCGACATGGATCATCCATTGCTCAGGAATATTACACTTAAGGTTAAGACCAAGGGTAAGGACCCACTCGCAGTCCTAGAGGAGGCTGTGAATAGGATACTGGGTGACATAGACAGCATTGAGAAGGGGTTGATGCAGCAGTTGGGTGGTTCAGGTGCTGAGGCTAAGGAGGGGCAGTAGGCCCAGGGTTTACGTAATCGAGCCAAGCCAAGACTGGTGTGCAGCGGTGCTTAGGGCTGGCGGGGTTGAGTTTGTGGCTAAGAGGATTAGCCCTAATGAGGTGTCTGTGGATAGGTACCTCGGCGAGTCCGTTGAGGCTGAGTTGGTGAAGGTAATAGCTTAACTATTAGTAAGTTAACTCACCACTACTGGCCACGCCACCTAGGAAGTAGGCGCTTGCCCTCGGTCTCCTGGTTAGGGTGGCTGGGTCGCATTCAATTATGCCAAACCTGGCGCTGTAGCCTATCTCCCACTCGTAATTATCTAGTAGGCTCCAGTAGAGGTAACCGATGGTACCCTCCTTAATGGCTATGGTTAAGTGATCCCTAATGTACCTGATCCTGGCCTCATCATCGTCGGTGGCTATACCGTTCTCAGTGATCATTATGGGTTTCCTAACCCTCCTAATCAGCCTAATGGCCCACCTAAGGCCCTTGGGGTCGATAACCCAGCCCCTCTGGTTCTGCTTATTAGCCACTAACTCGCCCATTGTTAAGGGATTGAACTTAACCTTGGCGACTGCATAGTAGTTTAGGCCAATGTAGTCAAGCCTCCCAACCTCCCCACCCCCAAGCCAATCCGGTAGTTTCCCCTTAGCCAACGTATTCGCAATGAACCTATTCAACACGTAGTTCATGCCCATCGCCAACCCCCAGTCTATCAACGAGAACCTTGAGGCTGGCTTGGCTGGTGAAATGTGCACTATTAAGCCTACCTGATTCCCCTCCCTCTTAACCACCTCGTAGGCTGAGTCATTAGCCCTAAGCAGGTTTACTAGAGCCCTCCACATGTACTCCATGTTCATTACGAAGGGTGGAAAGACACCGAGCAGATAGGCCAGTATCACGTACAGGTTCACCTCATTTATGGTTAACCAATACTTAACCCTACCACCCAGTGAGTCTGAGACGTACTTGACGAAGTCCAGGAAGTACTTAACGTTCTCCCCCTTAACCCACCCACCCTTACTAGTGAACCACATGGGGTTGACGAAGTGGTGCAACGTGACTATTGGCTCCATTCCATGCCCCCTTATCTCCTTAACCATATCCACGTACCTGTCCATGGCCTCGTCGTCGAACTTACCCTCGCTGGGCATTACCCTGTCCCAGGCTATGGATATCCTAAGCGCCTTCAACCCCAGTGATGCCGCCAGGGCTATGTCATCCCTGTATCTGTCCCAGAAGTCGCAGGCGGTGCCACTCCTAGGTAACCTCTCACCCTCGTAGTGCCACCAGTCTGCATTAACGTTATTCCCCTCAACCTGGTAAGCTGACGTGGCGGCCCCTATGATGAAGTCGCTCGGTACCCTTAGCCTCCTCATTTCAGGTCCACGAAGGAGACGTAGGTTATAAACCTCCTCCTAACCCCATCCTTACCCTTCTCAATGACGTAGAGCCTCTGGTAGTCACCCTCCTTAAGTGGGATTACCATGACTCCACCCACGGCTAGCTGGTCGATTAGGGGCTGGGGTACTGTTGATGCGGCCGCCGTGACTAGTATTGCGTCGAATGGCGCGTACTTGGGTAGGCCCATTTTCCCATCACCCTGGAAAACCTTAACCATGCCCCAGTAGCCGGCTTGAATAACATTTATAGTTGCGTAGAGGGTTAGGTATGGGTCTATCTCAATGGTGTAGACCTCACCCTCCCCAATGGCCCTTGCGCAGACGCACGCCTGATACCCAGTGCCGGCCCCAACCTCAAGTATCCTCATGCCTCCCCTAGGCTTAATTAACTCGCACATCATGGCGACCATGTGGGGTGCGCTGATGGTCTGGCCCCTCATTATGGCTAGTGGGGTGTCTTGGTAGGCGTAGTGCCTAATATACCTAGGTACGAAGATGTGCCTAGGCACGCTCAACATAGCCTCCTCAACAGCCCTACTGGTCACTATGCCGTCAGCCTTCAATTCATCGATAAGCCTCCTCCTAGCCGCCTCAAATTCATTCAACTCCACGTGCAGCGGGTGCGTGGGGTTAAATAAACATACCCCAGCATCAACGCCTAGCTGGGTTGCATAGGGCGAAGACCCTGGATTGCCCAGCCTCAGAACCGATTACATTGAGGGGTGCCGCTATCAGCAGGGCCTCTGAGTTTAGGCATTCATTAAGCACCCTATCCAGGTTGGTTAAACCCTCTATTATCAATACATTAGATGACAGCAGCTTATAATGGACGTAGACCACGTCATCCCTACTAACCCTAGCCGGGTATGGGTAGTCTGGCTTACCTGAATAGCCAGCTACACTTAAGGCCTCCGTACCCACCAACGATACTCCACGTTCAACCAGGTAATCGGCCCCATCCCTTGATAGGTACTGCCAATTGTACAGGAACTCCTCACTACCCCACTTACTGGAGAACCCGGTGTACAGGAGGATGCCCAATCCACCCCTTATCCTATCCCTAAACGCCTCAAGGTCAACCCTACCGATAGGTTCACCAGGCGCCTTGCCTGACAGGTCCAATGCAACGCTGTAGACTATGAACCTGGATAGCGGGAACTTATCCACAGATGCCCCACCTGGTTGGAAGTGTAGGGGTAGGTCTATGTGGGTGCCTGTGTGCATGCCCATGCATACGCGGGATAGCGTCGCCTCGCCGTAACTTTTACCAAACCTGACGTACTCGTGGTTGAAGGGTGGGTCACCGGGGTATATGGGCATACCATTGCTTAGGCTGTGGCTCAGGTCTATTAGGAGTAGTTCACCCCTGGATACCGCATCGTATATATCCCTAATGTTCATACAAACCCCAGGCGCCTAGGCTTTTAAGCCTTAATCATGGCTAAACCCCTCCATACCCAACCGTTAAGCCTACGCAATGGGCCGTTGAAATTTAAAACTTAGGTTTATTACCCAGGATTATTAATGTTAAATGTGCATAAGCCCCCGCTCCCCGAGCCCATGGATATTAAGGATAGGATTAGGAGGAGGATGAGTACCTGCAGTGGGCCTGGATGCGTGAACTTCGCCATATGGTTCGGTAATGAATTAGCCAAGTACCTCTGGGACGCTTGGAAGGCTGAACTGAAGGCCCAGGGGATCGGGTGGATCGACTTCCTCAGGATGCTTAGTGGGTACAATTCACTGATAGCCTCCTGGGCCATTAAGGGTGAGTTAAGCTGGGGTGACTTGGTTGATAGGCTCTACTCAGCCATTGTTAAAGGTAGTAGGCAAAGCGACTTAACCAGGTTCATGTAGCCACGGCTTAGGTAAGGTTAAAAAGTAACACGCTTAATGGAGCCCGTGGTTAGGACTAGGGATACCTTCCTGGTGAACAGGGCATTAATGATAGTGGCCTACGTGTATGGGTGGGAGGTGGCTAATAGGCTTAGGGAAATGGACATTGAGGTTGAGTACCATGGCGTGCTTAGGAGGATTAAGCACATTTACGTAAACGGTAAAGTTGCCTTCAGCATTAGGGCCAGTGACGGGTTACTCATACCAACCATCCACGGCGCCTCCCTGGTGGACTCGTGGATCAGGGTCAACAGTGAGACTGCACCCTTCGTTAAGCAGGGTAGGAGCGTCCCTGTTAAGAGCGTTGTTGAGGTTAAGAATGCCTCACAGAACATGGACGTCGCCATAGTTGACGAGTCAGGCGGCGTCATAGGCGTGGGTAGGTTAATTATAACGCCTGAGGAGGCTAAGACCGTGGGTAGGGGTTTCATGGCTAAGACTAGGCACCACGTTAAATAGGCCGCAAACTCCCTTCCCGCTTGAGGAATGAACTGGAGTAGTTAATATTCCTTATATTCCTTATAGGGCTAGTCGTGTACGTAAACCAGCTTAACCACGCCTCCCTCAACCCCCGTCAACTTAACGAAACCATACCTGATGAATTGCATAACCGTACCCACCTCAAGCCCAGCCACGGCTGGTTCAGCGAGTCCCCTATCCCTATTAACCTTCCCAACGTCCACTGGCACGGTTACCTCAGCCTCAACGGCGTTGGGTGGTGCCCACTGTATTATCGGTGCCTCAGCTCTCCTGGCCTCCTCAATGTCCTGGCCTAGGAACTCGGCCTCCGCTGATTCACCATTAACCTTGGTTATCTTAATGTTGCCAAGCCCCATCAACCTAATCAACACCCCAACCTTCACGTCGTTGCGTTGGATGTAAACCACGTCCTTAACTTCAATGAACCTGAACCCCCTCTCTGGGTATGATGGGTGCATGGGTAGTTTAGCCTTAATGGGCCCATTAACCCCAATCAGTCTTAACCTAACTGGGTCCCTGACGAACATGTACCTGTTGGCTATGGGCTCTATCACCTGTCTATTGTATGCGTAGAGGTTGCTTAGGGTTATGGTGGCGTCGGTTTCCTTAATCCCCACGAAGAGTATTAACCTCCATATGGCCTCGGGCGTAATGCCCCTACTCCTCAAGCCTGCTAGGGTTGGTAGCGTCACGTCATCCCTGGCTAGGTTAAGCTTCTTCAGTATGCTCTTGCTTAGCTTAAGCCCCTCCACCCTAAGCCTACCGAAGTGTATCGTGTAGGGTTGCTCCCAGCCGAAGGCCTTGAAGACGTAGTACTGCTTAACCGTGTTGACCCTATGCTCCTGCGCCCTCAACACGTGGGTAATACCCATTAGATGGTCATCCACGGCCACGGCGAAGTTGTAGGTTGGCCAAACAATGTACTTATCCCCAACCCTTGGGTGTGGGTACCTGTGAGTATCTATGACCCTGAAGGCGACCCAATCCCTAATGCTTGGGTCTGGGCTGCTTAAGTCAGTCTTAATCGCCACCACGGCCTCCCCCTCATTGAAACGCCCTTCAAGCATCCTATCGAACAACTCCAGGTTGACCGACGCCTCAGCAAGCCTAGTACTGCATGGCTTACCCTCGAGTTTAAGCCTCTTCCAATCCTCAGGCTCGCATCCACTACCCTTAGCCACCACGTAAGCTCCGCCAAGCTCAATAATCCTCCTGGCGTGGTCGTAATATATGTTCATCCTGTCTGATTGAATATACTCCTCATCCCACTTAACCTCAAGCCACCTCAAATCCTCCCTAATCGCATCGTAAGCTTCGGGCATAGGTCTCTTCGTCCTTGGGTCCGTGTCCTCAAACCTAAGAATGAACTTCGCCTCCTTACCCCTGGCAGCGTACTTGAGCTTGTAGGCGTAGTTCACTATAGCTGGCCTGGCGCTGCCCAGGTGCAGGTAGAAGTCTGGGTTTGGGGCAAACCTGAGGGCCAGTTTACTCAACCTATCCGCGTCCGGTAGCTCCGGCAGGGACTCCACGTCACCCCTCCTAGCCTCAGTGGGTCTCTTAACCTCGAGGGCTTCAGGCCACCTCTCCTCAAGTATCCTCCTCTGCTCCTCTAGGGTTAGGGAGTTCACGTAGTCCACCACCTCCCTAACCACCTCAACCACCTGCCTTGCGCTAGCCCTCAACTCTGGCCTATCAGCAAATATCTTGCTGACCACGGCCTTAACGTCAGCCTTCCCATTGAACCTGACGGCGTTGATTAGGGCATGCTTAAGCGCCAATTCCCTAACGTCAACACTGCTCATTAAGCCTCACCGGCGCTGGGAAATTAATAAGCGTATCTAACCCTCAATAATGCTCCTTGAGCCAACGCAAGCCTTAATACCGTTAATCAGCAGATCCTGTATTAGCTCCCTGGCAGTCTCCGTTAAGTTTAGGTTAAGGGCTTCCCTAATATCAACGAACACAGCCTCCTCCGCATCGCTCGATGCCCTTAGTGAACCGCCCTTAACCTCAACCAGGTAGTCTAGGAGTATGAAGTGGTACCTAACGTTGCCATCACCATCCCTCTCAACATACTGGTAAACGCCCAGTAGCAGCCTAGCCTCACCCTTCAACCCAGTCTCCTCCTCAAGCTCCCTCACCACAGCCACCTTAGGATCCTCACTGGCCTCAACCATACCACCAGGTATGCTGAACTTACCCCTCCCAGGCTCATTACCCCTCCTAACCAGGAGAACCTTGCCATTGTTAATGACCACTGCGCCAACCCCAACCAACGGGTATCTAGGGTACTCCCTACCCATGCGGAAGTCGGTTTAATGAACATATTTAACGCTACTGCCCCAAACTAAGCCCGTGAAGCCGCCTTCATGGATTGCGCCCGTCTTGCCGATTTGTACGGTGCCACGTAGCTTATAATTATCCCTAAATTGGCTAATGGTATATTGCGCCCCGGGTTCATCACGATGTATATCCTCACGAACATCGTATACGCCCTTCATGGTGTTGAAAAACGGTCCATTTAAATCCACGGAGATAGGTAGTCCAAGTAAAGGTTGTCGGGAACTAACGGCATGGAGCGGCTTACCATCGTCTTTGCCGTGGTAACGCTCAGTGAAGTGTACCAGGGCATTGGTATTAATAATGTTAATGTCGAATCAACGTTTAAGATAAAACTAACTGAAATAGGTTAAGTTAAACATGTAGTAGGACTCTGAGAAGTTAATTACTTTTGAAGGAGTGTGGACGTATGAACCGGTACGTACTCAGGTTATGTAATAGGTTATATGGTGTTGGTGAAGCACTGAATGGAATTAACAAATGTGATTGGACCTAGTATGACCCCCTCCCCGCCCTGAAGGGCAGGGTTTCACCCTGGGGGTCTCGACAGTATTTGCGGAGTTGGTTCTAGTCTAGGAGTGTTTTACCGCCTTTTAGAACTCCCCAGCCCACTATCCTCCATCTACCCGACACCTGCTTAATGACCACCAGCTTCGATCCCTCCTGGGCGCACACACCCCTCCTTAGGTCTATGGTTACTGCACCACCCCTCAGGCTCCTTACAACTCCCATTACTGAGGCTGAGCCCAGTATTACCATTACCGGCTCCCCAACCTTGATAGCCGAGTCCACGCCCTTCCTGCTTATTGGGTGGTACTCCGCCTCAATACTGCCGTAGACTGGGTATAGCTTACCCGGTTCCCCCACTACACTGCCCACTAGGGCGTCTGCCTTGGTTAGGGCTGGGTCAAGTAGTGTACCTATCCCCACCAAACCCCCTGGCCTGGCCTCCTCCACGGATTGATTGCCTATTGCTATGCTAACCACCTTAGTCCTAATGGGTACGTACCTATCCCCCAGTTTAAGGCCTGGCCTAACCTCAATCTCGTCACCAACCCTTATCCTGCCCTGGAGCAGTGTGCCGCCTAATACGCCACCCATTAGTTTACTTGGTGAGGTGCCTGGCTTATTGACGTTGAAGCTCCTCAGGACGTACATTATTGGTGGTTTGCCTAGGTCTATGACCTTGGGTTTAATCACGTTGTTTATGGTTGAGACCAAGGCGTCTATGTTAACCCTGTGCAGTGCCGAGATTGGTATTATGGGTGAGCCCTCGGCCCAGGTGCCCTTGATGAAGCTCCTTATCTGCATGTAGTTCTCAATGGCCTTATCCCTATTAACCAAGTCAATCTTATTCTGGGCTATTACAAGGCCCTTAATGCCCATTATGGTTAATGCCACGAAGTGCTCCTCGGTCTGGGGTTGGGGGACCCGCGTTGACGCATCCACGACCAGTATGGCGCCGTCGACGAAGGATATCCCACTTATCATGGTTGATAGGAGGACCTCGTGGCCAGGTGCGTCTAGGATGGACACCCTCCTGGTGAACCTTGCCTCAGACCCATCTGGGCACTTGCCGTCTTTAATTAGGCCAATGGGGATTACTGGGTAATCCCCACCGCACTCGTATAGGTCAATGTTGGTGTAACCCAACTTAATCGTCATGGCCCTCTTAACCTCCTCACTATGCCTAGCCACCCACTCACCACTAAGCGCCTGAACCACGGTGGTCTTCCCATGGTCCACGTGTCCAGCCGTTATGATTATTGAATCTGGGTACGTGTATTCCTGCATTACAACTAACGCAACATCCATTGGGCTTAAAAAGTTAACCAGCAACCTCATTGGGCTTGGGTTCAAGCCAAGCCTCATCAATAATGAACCTCCAAGAGTATTCACCAAGTCTTACAATCCTCCCCTTAACCCCAACTCTACTCCTGAAGAGCGGTGCATCAACAACGAAGGTCTCAGCCTCACCACCCTCAAAGGCTGGGTTAAAGCCATGCATAGACGCCAGTTTAACAACCCTCTCCAGGTCATTTCTTCCAAGAACCCTGCCCATTAACCCAGGGTCTAGGCCATAGGCATCTATGGACGTTACCATAAACCTCAACCCTGCATCGTATAGTTCAAGTAGGTATCTTGCTTGGTCCTTACGCCACAGGGGTGAGTAAACCCTTAGTCCAAGTCCCTCGGCAACCATGTTTATGTTCATCCTTTGATAATCCGACAACAAGGCTCCAGTCACGATACCGGAGATTCCGCACTCCTCAATAGCCCTATTAAGTGCCCTCTTTAAGTCAACTAATTCAGCACCCTTAACTCCGCTGGTGTTCTCTAGAATTTGCCTAAACCCCATGGCCTCGGCTTGAAGCCTAGTGTACTCCACGGCTGGTCTATGAAACATCCACGAGTCCTCCCTGGCCGGTATTAGGGTTACTAGGCATTTAACGTCGAAACCATGCATAAATGCCCAGTGCACGGCGTACGTTGAGTCCTTACCCCCAGAGAACAGTGCGCAAACACTCCTCACTCTGCTTAATTGAGCTAGTGGGGTTAATAACCCCTGGGGTGATGCTTAAAAATCTGGATAAGTATACTCACACGAATACTATGGATTGTAAGTCCTTTAGGGCCATTAATGATGAGCTTAAGGCTAGGTCGAGGCAATTGCTAAGCGTAAACGTGTTAATCAGCGGGTTAACCTATAGGCTTAAGGTTCTTCAACTACCAGTGGAGCCTATTGTGATTGGGATTGAGCTTAGGGAGTCTAAGGGGCCTGTTGAGGAGGGTGAGGTTAAGCTGGAGGTGGCTCCAGGGGTAATGCTCACAGTATCCACATCACCACTTAGGCTAACCGTCACTAGGAATGGCTCAGTGGTCTTCACTAACAACTTACTCACCCCGCAGCATTACGGTAGGGGCTACTTCCACCTGCTCGACGATGGCCTCCACATGCCCATTCTAATAAACCCGGGGGAGGGGGTTTATGGGGTTGGTGAGTGGTTTGGAAGGGTTAACAGGGTTGGGCAGAGACTTGAGGTCTATGTGGTTGACCCTGCCGGTTTACCCAACGATAAAACCTACGTGGCCTACCCATTCTACTGGTCAACCGCCGGCTATGGGCTTTTGATCGACACCTACTGCAGGGTGGTCATGGACTTTGGGTCTAGGTACCTGGGTGTTGGTGAAATTGTGATGCCCAGGGAGGTTGACCTTTACCTAATACTATTCAACAGGCCCAATGAGGCCATTAAGGCTTTGTGGGAGTTGACGGGCTACCCCGAAATCCCCCCACTCTGGTCCTTCGGCGTGTGGTATAGCCTATGGAGGGATGCGGGTTACGTCTACTCAACATATAGGACACAAGACGACGTGGTTAAGTTCGCTGAGGAGGTTAGGAGGAGGGGCTTACCCGGCGATGTGATACACATAGACCCAATATACACAAGGAGGCCCTTCAGGGAGTCCCTGAGACTATTCCTGCTGAGACTTGGGTTGAGCGAGAGCGAGGTTAAGGAGCTGGTTAGGTATCATGAGGAGAACGGCAGGTGGAGCTTTAGACCGGTCCTCGACTACATTAAGTCCAAGTGGCCGGATAAGTTTGAGGTTATATTCAGGGAGTACCCTATGACTGGGCAAGGATGCACCTTCGAGTGGCATGGGGGCTTCCCGAGGCCAAGTGAAATGACGGCTAGGCTCCATGAATTGGGCTTTAAGGTTAGCCTATGGGTTAATCCATATGCACCCGTGGGTAGCCGATGGTTCAGTGAATTGAACGAGAAGGGGTTGCTCGTTAAGGTCAAGGGTAAGCCCATGGTTGAGATGCCGGCTTGGATAAATGGGTCGCTGGTGGACTACCGCTACCTCATCACTGACTTCGGGGCAGTTGACTTCACCAATGATGAGGCTTGCAGGATGTATGCAGATAAGATTAAGGAGCTACTTAACCTAGGTATCGATGCCATTAAAACCGACTACGGTGAGGGTGTCCCCGAGCAGGGGGAGTATTACATTGGCGCTGACCCATGCATTCACAACCTCTACCCAGTCATATACAATAAGGTCGTCTACGAGACTATTAAGGAGACTAGGGGTGAGACCATTGTGTGGGGCAGGTCCGGTGGGCTTGGCATACACAGGTATCCGATTAGGTGGACCGGCGACCCTGATTCAACACCCAGGGGGATGGCTGCATCGCTTAGGGGCGTCTTATCAATGGCCACCTCCGGCATAATGTATGCCAGCGTTGATATAGGCGGCTACAGTGGCACACCAACACCTGAGCTTTACGTTAGGTGGGCTCAAATGGGTTTATTATTATCCCACAGCAGGTTCCATGGAACCACGGAGAGGGAACCGTGGAGCTACGGCGACGAGACTTATAGGATAGTCTCAGGCTTCATTAGGCTCAGGTACTCGTTAATACCCTACATCTACTCGCAGGTAATTAAGGGCTTGAGGACTGGGATGCCGCTGGTTAGGCCGCTTGTCATGGACTACCCCGATGATGAATCAGTCAGGGACATTGATGATGAGTACATGTTTGGCGAGGCCATGCTAGTAGCCCCATTGTTCACAGGAGATGAGAGAACAGTTTACCTACCTGAGGGTGTGTGGTACGATTACTGGAGTGGTGAGGTTATCAGGGGCCCAACTACGGTTAGGATTAAGGCACCCCTGAACAGGATACCCATCTACGTTAAGGACGGAGCTGCAATACCCTACACAAGGGTTAAGGCGCTTTACCTAACCCCGGAGGTGTTTCATGACCTTTCCGTTGAGGTCTACGGTGACGTTGAAACCTTCTCAGCCGACTTCGGTGGGTATGGTAGGCTGGAGGGGGTTAGGGTGAATTACGGTAAGGTACAGGTGATAGGTGACTTCAAGGTATCCTTCACCAAGGCCCCTCACCATGAGCCACCTTGATAAGCGGCCTTGGTTAACCAGTCTGCTTTTTAAAGGGTTGCCTAAACCTAACTTTGACTCATTATGACCAGTGAGGATTACGTAGCCAAGAAGATGGCTCAATTAATTAGGCAAGGAGCCACCTTAACCCAGTACACGTGCCCAGTCTGCGGTACACCACTCCTTAGGCTTAGAAGTGGCAAGTACTACTGCGCCAAGTGCGATAGGGAGGTTGTGGTTGTTAGGAGTGATGAGGAGGAGAGAGAGGTGACGATTAGGTATGGCCTAATTAACGTTAGGGATGTGGTATTCTCCAAGATAATGGAGTTATCCAGGGAGTTGGGTAAGGTCAACGACATAGATGATGTGAACAGGTACGCTGTAACGTTAACAAACCTACTCAACGCCCTAGGCATGATAAATAAGCTTATTGGTGAACAAGGCAAGTCAACCACGGGTCCCCAAACCTAATGGGGCAGTTTTGGTTTTCATGATTATTTGTAGGGTTTGTTACCATTGGTGATGAAGCGATGGGTTTATTAACCCATCCCCAACACCATTAACCGGTTACCCCGGGTTTCCGAGACCCGTAGTGGCAAGGAACCCCTGGCGACAGGGAGGGAGCCACTGCGGTGAGGGGGGCTTGGGGCGACCGTCGAGAAGGAGACGGCGGGTTTTAGCGGTTTTCCCGCCGTCTCCGGAGAGACGGCTAGGCTTACGTTTAAATAACAAGCTTAACCTAGTTAAACCTAAATGAACGCTGTTGAGGCTGTTGAGCTTAGGAAGAGGTTCATAAGCTACGAGAGGATTGGCTTAATTAGGAGGAGGAAGACCATTGCGAACGCCTTGAATGGAGTTTCCCTGAACGTTAAGTGGGGTGAGGTCTATGGGTTACTGGGCCCTAACGGGGCAGGTAAGACAACCACGGTTAAGATACTATCCACACTCCTAATACCTGACTCCGGGTTTGCCAGGATTAACGGCTTTGACGTGGTTAAGGAGGCTAAGAAGGTTAGGGGAATTATTGGGCTTGTCCTTTACCCGGATAAGGGCTTCTACTCAAGGTTAAGCGGCTTCGAGAACCTCGTCTACTTCGGTAGGCTTTACGGGTTGAGTAGGGGTAAGGCCGAGGAGAGAGCTAGGGAGCTGCTTAGGTTGGTTAACCTAGATTGGGCGGCTAATAGGCCATATGAGGAGTATAGCCTAGGCATGAGGGCTAGGTTATCCATAGCCAGGGCCCTCATACATGACCCACCTGTGGTTTTCCTAGATGAACCAACCATAGGTCTTGATCCAGTTTCCTCAAGGTCCATTAGGGACCTCATTAAGGGGCTTAAGAGGGAGGGTAGGGCCGTGCTACTGACTAGTCATAATCTCTGGGAGGTTGAGGAGGTTTGCGATAGGGTTGGCATAATAGGCTCAGGTAAAGTGCTCATGGAGGGTTCGCCGAGGGATATTAAGGATAGGCTTGGCTTAAGGTACGTCATAGAGATTGAGATTGAGGGGGATTCTAAGGGCAAGGTTATTAGGGTTGAGACCACTGACCCAGTTGCAGAGCTTAAGAGGATTATGAATGAGATTGAGGGCAATGGGCTTAGGATAAGTAGGATGAGGGTTAATGAACCATCATTAGAAGAAGCCTACATAAGGGTGGTTTCCGGGTGAGGCTGAGGGATTGGTTAAGTCTGTTCTGGGCCATAATGCTCAACGAGTTAAGAATAATCGCCAGGGAGCCAGGTGGGTTAGTCATACTGCTACTAATGCCCTATTTAGTGGCGGGTGGAATGGCCTTCATGGCCTCCTTCTTCACCAGGGTTAGTGGAATCGACTTCATAAGGGAATTCATAGGCTTTGAGGTGGTGATGGTATCCATGATAATGGTTCAAACGGGGGCTAGGTTCATAAGCGAGGAGAGGAGTGGGGGTAGGCTTGAACACCTCATAGCAACTCCAGTAAGCATGTATATAATACTCTTCGCTACGTCGATTGTAATGGTAATTGTTAACATAAGCGCCTACCTGGTGGCCTCCCTACCCGTGATTTACGGGGTCTTCGGTGTAATTGGCCTTTTGAGGCTGATTCCAACCCTAGTAATCATGTTCATCGGGTTAATGCCCCTATACGGCATAGGCCTAGCCCTAGCGGGCGTTGTGGTTAGGCTTAGGGACGTGGACGCACTAATGAACGTCGTAACTGCACTACTCAGCGTGCTCTCTGGGGCCACTTACCCAATCTACATCCTACCCAGGTGGGTTGATGCAGTGGTGGTGGCGTTACCCATGTATCAAATGTACCAAACCGCATTGGGTATAGTTATGGGTAGTGGCGTCACGGGTCTAATCTACGGCCTAGCCGCATCCACGGTGGCCTACCTGGCCCTAGGGGTGTTCACCTATGGTAGGGTTGAGAGAGGCATGCTTAAGGGTGGTGTTAAGTAGGATTGCCCTCGAGTTTCAGAGGGGGGTTAGGCTACTCTTCTCCAAGCCCGCTGAAAACATAGCCTTCGTAATCTCTGCACCACTCTGGCTGGCCTTCTTCATACTGACGCTTAGGGGCTATGGCGTGGTTAGGCTTAGTCAAACGGACCTCCAATTATTCCTATGGGTGGCCTACGCCTTCACGCTATACTCAACCTGGCTATGGGGGTTTGGGCACGGCATAATGGATGAGGGTTACGACGGGGTCCTTGAGTATGTGTTAGCCGGTGGGGAGGGTTTGCTAACCCACTTCACGGGCTGGGGCCTAGCCCTAATAACGTACGAACTAATGGACCTTGCCGTAATAGCCGCCAGCTTCACCGTGCTCTTCAACACGCCGGTGATGTTCATTAATCCAATACTCTTCGCAACATCAATACTCCTGGTCACCCTGGAGTTACTCTTCACCTCCATCATTTACTCCATGCTTGTGATTAGGCTTAGGTCAAATTGGGTTGTAACCAACATAGTCCAATTCATACTCCCAACCCTAGGCGGTTTAATACCGGGGGAGGTTAACGGCTACGTTAGGTTAATCAACAGGTACTCGCCATTGGCCTACCCAGTGGTCCTCATGAGGGAGTCGGCGCTGGGCATTAACGAAATAAACATACCCCTACCAATGCAACTGCTGTACTCAGTCATTATAATAGTAGCCCTAGCCTTACTAGCCTGGCTCACCGTTACGTTGACTACGATTAGGCTTAGGTCAAGTGGACAACTGGGCCTATACTAAACCTACTGGGCCATCAGCTGATGGCCCAGGCTTGATTAAGAGGTGCTAAGAACATTAATTTTCACGCAGTGCGTGTATCGAGCGCTAATACTTTTAATATTTAAACTAATGGTTAGGGTTATGGTTAAGTTTAGGTTTAGCAATGGCGTGACTGTGGAGTTGATTAAAGGCGACATAACTGAGGTTGAGGTTGATGCAATAGTTAACGCAGCAAACCAGTACCTTGAGCATGGGGGTGGTGTGGCTGGGGCCATAGTGAGGAAGGGGGGTTACGTTATACAGGAGGAGTCTAGGGAATGGGTTAGGAGGTATGGCCCAGTCCCGGTGGGTGGGGTTGCTGTTACTGGGGCCGGTAGACTTAAGGCCAAGTACGTGATACATGCCGTCGGCCCAAGGTGGAGTGTAGATGACCCAAACCTACTGCATGATGCCGTAGTTAACTCGCTTAGGAAGGCTGAGGAACTGAACCTAGCCAGCATAGCCCTACCCGCAATATCAACGGGGATCTTTGGGTTCCCCTACGATAAGGCGGCTGAGCTAATGGCTGACGCCATCAAGTCCATGGCCAATTCACTTAGGGCTGTTAGGAGGATTATAGTGTGCCTCTACGGTGATGAGGCCTATGAAACCTTCACCGAGGTCTTCAATAAGGTACTTGGCCCTGTATCTCAGGTGAGCCAGTGAGAGTTAAATAAAAGGCGAGGCCCATTTAAACAGTGGAGTTCTTCGTGGGTACATCAGGCTGGCTCTACGACTGGAATGAGGACTCATCACTGGACTGGTACGTAAGGTACTCAGGGCTTAACGCCATTGAGTTGAATGCCTCATTCTACAGGTTCCCCTTCAGGAATCAGGTACTGTCCTGGGTTCGTAAGGGGTCAAGCCTACGCTGGTCCATTAAGGTGCATAGGTATATAACCCACGTTAAGAGGTTAAGGGAGGATGCCTTAGATGCTTGGCGCAGGTTTAAGGAACTGTTCACACCACTTGACAAGTACATTGACTTCTACCTATTTCAACTGCCGCCAAATTTCACCTATAGTGGCGAGAATGCTGAGAGGATTATACTCTTCGCCAGGGAGAGCGGCCTTGGGTGGAGGTTTGCCGTGGAGTTTAGGAACAAATGACCCCCTCCCCGCCCTTAAGGGTGGGGTTTCACCTTGGGGGTCTCGATGGTTACCCCGCCTATTTGCGGGGTTACTAAACATCCTAGTAAAGCAGGGATTAATAAACCTATCGCCTAGACCTACATAGTTAGGCAACCCCCGCCCTAAAGGGTGAAGCTTGACCATTTTGTCATGGTTTAACGATGAGGCATTAAGTACCATTAAGGATGTGGGTGTAACCGTGGTATCTGTTGATGAACCTGGGGCGACTTGGATAACCTCCACCAACGGCATCATCTACCTCAGGCTTCATGGTAGGTTAAACTGGTACTGGTATGACTACAGTCATGAGGAGCTTAGGGAATTGATAAGTAGGGTTATGGTATTGAACCCAGGCAAAGTGTACGTATTCTTTAACAATGATCACTGGATGCTTGAAAACGCCAGGGCAACCCTCAGAATACTTAATGAGATATTGAAAAACCATTGAAGTTCACGGCGCATAGTGGTGTGGTGGCACTATGGTAATAATGTTAATATACCTCTGTGGTGTTCATTTAACATGGCTGTTAATAGGGGTAGGAGGCTAGCCCTAAAGCTCATAGCATCTATGGCGGTGGTTGGGGTCGGCTATTACGTCATCTCCAGGCTAATCCCTGTGAGGCTAAATTTAAGTAAAGTCAGCTCCGGATCTAGTTCAACATTAAGCTCAATGCTTAGGCAGGTTAGCTCAATGGAGCTCATGGATAGTTTAAAGGGGTTCAGCATTTCGGCTAATGGCGGTGTAGTGCTTAGTGAGAAGTCCTTCATAATGCAGATATTACCCGGTACAAGTGGGGACTACGCATTACTGTTTAATAATGGAAACGTGTACATACTACTACCCTCCAACTATGGCAACGTGGGGCCTAACCCAACCCTACCCAGTAACATTGACCTGAGTAACGTGACCGGGACCACGAGGATTAGTGAATTCACCGTGTTCGGTGGTGGTGTGGTTTGTTACGGTGAAGACTCAATACCTCCACCCTGGTCTCCATGCGCATGCCCCTGCTCACCCTACGTAGGCATATACAATAATTCAACAGATGAACTTAACGTAATGGCCATACCAGGTGGTAGCTGCGATAATGCGAACTTCACCTTCGCTGTGAATGGCAACAACAATGACCTACTCCTCTTCGGTGGCGACAATTACCCACCTCGATCCTGCGAGTGCGGTACATGGTGTGTTACGCATAGGAGCTGCGTAACCTCAGTTAGCATCAGCGGTGAACCAATGGCCGTGGGTTTTACAACAATTGACGTAGAGGATGATGACGGTAATGAACTTTGGATGTACAGGATGTCTGGGGTTAGGTACGGCTCAAGCGTGTTGCTGCTGGCCCAGGGGGCTAACTCAAGTAGGCTACTGCTTGAGAACATTAACCTAAGTGAACTATACAGCAACATGAATAACAAACACACAACCCTATGCACAGGTGAACCGTATGTTAAACCCAACTTACAGTCAGTACTAGCCGATGACTTTAACTGTGATGCCATCCTATTCACCTGGATTAACGACGATCAAGTCTACGTGGCCTACCATAGCGTTGATAGTTACGTTAACGTGGTTTCAAACGGCGGCTTTAGGCTTAGCCTAACTAAAGTACCCTCAACACCATTCATAAAGTTCATTGATGGCGAACTCTACGTAGCGTATAATAATGACGGCTAATTCACCTTCACCATTAAGGCACTAAACCCATACGGTAGCAATCTGCTCGGTGAAGTTACGGTTAATGGACAAGGTTTCATTGATGTTAATGGTTACGCAGTGGTGCTTGAGGGTTTAACACCAGGTAGCTTAATAAGGGTGTTTAAACTGGGCACTGATAACGAGGTAAGTCTCGTTCTTTAGGGTGTGGTTGTTTTTCTATGTGGTCTTTAGGTGGTGGGTTTGTGTTTTGCGTAGGTGTTTGGTGCTTGGGCTGGTGCCTTTGGGAGGGGTTTTCCTTGCCTTAGATGAGCCGTAGGGCAATACCCCACCCTTTTCACCACCCCACTAAGACGGGAAGGGGATCATTAATATGGCCAATACATATCCAAGACGTTAACCTCACCGTTAAGCCCTATTGCAACATCACTCTCAAGCCTAACCCCAAATCTACCGGGTAGGTAAATACCCGGTTCTATGGTGAACACGGAGCCCCTTGGCAATGGCTTATCGTAGCCGCCGCTTATGTAAGGTTCCTCATGGACCTCAAGCCCTAACCCATGCCCAGTCCTGTGTATGAAATAACCCCCGTAACCATTCCTTTCAATCACACCCCTGGCCACTGAGTCTATGAATGCCCCGGTTAACCCAGGCTTAACCGCCTTAATGGCCTCGTCATGAGCCTCCCTAACCAATTCATAAATCCTGTTGAACTCAGTCGTCGGCTCACCAAGCATAAATGTCCTCGTTAAGTCGCCGTAGTAGTCATTGTGAGTCGCCGTCACGTCAACGACTATCACATCACCTTGTTGAATACTTCTATTTCCAGGTAGCCAGTGTGGTATTGCTGAGTTTGGTCCTGATTGAACAAGCACATCCCTGGGCTCAGCCCCAGCCTCGGCTATTGCATTACTAATCACCCTGGCTAGCCAAGCCTCACTTACCCCAGCCCTAATGGCCTCCCTGGCAGCCCTAATCCCCTCCTCAATAGCCCTAACCGCAGCCTTTATGCTGCCTAACTCATCATCATCCTTAACAATCCTCATGCCTGCTAGAACTGGGTCGATGTCCTCATCCCTGAACCCACCCAACACACCCCTAAGCACCCAAAGGTTCCTAATCGGTGCATTACCCTCAAACCCAACAACCCTAGCCCCACTACACCCTGAAGTAGCCCTCCTAACGGCTTCCAAGGGCCCCTCCTGGTCAAGGTAGGTTATGTAGGGTAACCCTGTGGTTATTGCCTTACCCTCGTCGAGCTTAGGCACTATTAACGTTACTTCACCAGTCCCCACGCATAGGAGCAATGCACCAAACCTCTCAAAGGTCTCCAACCTAACGCCCGTCAAGTACCTTAAGTTGACTGGCGTAGAGACTAGGGCCAGGTCAACGCCCTTTTCCCCAAGCTCCCTTAGGAGTAGCCTAACCCTATCAATGGGCCTAACCACTACAGCGTATTGAGTGCCGTTATTTAAACATGCCCTTGACCAATGAGCATCAGCCAGTACATTACGGATTTACTGCAACTTGAACCAGCAGTATAGATAGGGTAAGTGATGCGTTTAATGGGATAATGAGTATTTAAATGCGCAGGATACTGAGAGAGCTAGCTGTTCCCTGCCCTTGAGGGCGTTCTACGCCCACTGAGGCTTCCTATCGCTGGTCTGGAGCCACCCATGGGCGCGGCATCACCGTTCAGTGCCTATCGCCAGCATCGGGTGGTGTACGGCTAACCCCTGAGACCCCGGGGAAACCCCGCCCATCAAGGGGTCAGAAGGCTTACCCATTGTTAATTGGTATGGAAAGTTGCCCATTACCAATACTGGTGAAGAATAAGCGGGATATTATTAGTGGCTTTTTAACCAAGCTGTCTTGGTTTATGCCTATTCCTCATTCATTAGGGCTAACTCTAATTCATCAATGTACTTCCACGCATCATCGGGGAACACTAGGACTGCATCATCAACGTTAAGCCTTAATGCAGCGTACGCCACGGCTCCTGAACTTAAACCAATCAGTAATCCATCACTCCTAGCCACCCATCTAACCCCCATTAAAGCTTCCTCCCTGGACACGTCAACAACATCATCAACCCTAAGCAACTTGGCGAATGGGTTACCGTTGTTGAGCCTCTTTATGCCTGGTATCGTTGAGTTAGCACTAGGTTGAACTGCTATCACCTTAACCTCATCCCCATACCTCTCCTTGAAGTACATGGATATGCCTGTCATGTGCCCTGCCGTCCCAACGGAACCAATCACGTACCTCGGTTTAAACCCGGCGAGCCTGCACTGTTCATCAATCTCCCTTGCCGTGAACCTGTAGTGCATCATGTAGTTGGCTGGGTTTGAGAATTGATTTGGGTGTATGTACCCAAGCCTATTAGCCTCATTAATAACCTCAGGTAGTATGGTGGATGTGTTGCCCTCACGCTCAACCACCTTAACACCCATTAACCTCAACATGACTTTAAATGGCCTTGGGGAGGCCTTGGGTATGTAGGCCACGTAGTCCATACCCCTTGATTTTACTATTGACGCCAGGGCAACCGCCAGGTTACCTGATGAAACCTCAACAACCCCCTCACCACCGTTTATTGACTCCACGAGGGCTAGCGCCGTCCTATCCTTGATGCTATGTGTTATTGGGTTCATGAACTCGAGCTTAGCCCAGACATTATGGGGTTCAAAGGACCTAAGCCTTAACAGGGGCGTTGGCCAGGCGCCCCTTATGAGTTCTTCCACACTTCTGAACACGTTACCACGTGCAAATACCGGTCCCAGCCATAGCTGCCATTGTTGATGCAGCCTATTTAAGCGTTTTGTTTAACCTTAAGGAATGAGAGCTCTAACGTTAACCTTACCCATGGGCTTAATGGTACCGATCCTGTAGCCGGCTATTATTAGTGCTGAGTTCAGCAGTATGTAAACCGCCAGTATTACATGGCCAAGGATTAGCAGAACAGCGCCTGAGGTTATTAGGGTTAACGCCACTGCGTTTTCAATGAAAAGCCTCTGCCTTAGCAAAGCCTTTGATGCCTTCGGCGTGTAGAACCAGGGTAAGTCCCCTATTAGGGCCCTGAGTAGGTACACCATTAATGGGAACCCAAGCGCATACATCGTTAAGCCACCCACTATCAGAGACTTGAATAGGTCCCAGTTACCGTAATTCATGGCCTTACCCACCGCTATGATAAACGCCAGTAGGGCTACGCCGACAGCATCCGCCAGTATTGATAGGACCAGTATTGGGAGTGGGGGTATTATTATGTAGAATATCTGCATAACGATCATTGTTATGATTGATATTAAGCCCAGGTAGGCGACAGGGTATTTAAGAAGCCACAGTACGGCATCCAACTTATCCAACATCCCCCTCCTAGACCTGATTATATTAATTAAGTACCTTCTCAGGGCCCACATGTCGTTGGTAGCCCACCTAATGGTCTGAGACCTGAAGGCATTGTATGTGCTGGGTATCTCGGTCAATACCCTCTCATCAAGTACCCCGATCCTACCACCCATTAACCAGATCCTTAGAGCCAGGTCCATGTCATCAGCCTTACACCTGCACAGTCCATTAATCCTGTTGAAAAACTCCCTCCTCATGACTATGTTGTTGCCAATGGTCATGTAGAACCCCCTTCTTAGCCTTGAAAGCGCCCTACCGACTATCTGTATCTCACTCATCACGTTGAACAGTATCATTAATGACTTGCTGAAGCCATTGGGCACCCTTGGTATGCTTAGGAAAGGCGCACTAACTACGTCATAACCCTCATTGAGGTAGCTTAAGGCGACCTTAAGGTAATTCCTAGGCAGTACAGTGTCCACATCTAATATCAGCAGTACCTCACCTGAAGCCAATTTAGCGGCCTCATTAACGGCCCCACCCTTATAGCCGGTGGGCCTGCTCCTCCAGTTAACCAGAACCCTTAAGCCATAGGTCCTACTAACCCTATCCGCCAACCCCCTAATTAAGCCAGCCATATGCTCATCATCATCGGTGGCTATTATAACCTCAAGCCTATCCCTAGGGTAGTCTAGGCCAACAATCCTCTTGACAGCATCCTCAACAGCGTCAAGCCCCTCACCCTTAACAGGTATTATAACGGAGACCATCGGCAGCCAACCTGGGTTGAAGTCCCGTATGGTTGACCTTACCCTGCCCGTGGCCCTCAACCTAACGTAAGCCGCGTGTATCATGATCCCCAGCTGCACGAGCACTATAGCCATGAACACAGCGTACACCACGTAAACCACCAGTATGAGTGGTATGTAGCCCTTGGGCACAGGCTTAGCCGTCACACCGACCGTTGAATTCATCTGCGTGGTGTAGTACGTCGAATTGCTTAGTATAACATGTATTGCGCTTACGTACTGGTCAAACTTCAACTCCATGTTTGTGATTATTTGCGTAGCATTAAACTCTATAATCTTAGTTATATTATTGAGCAGTATTTGGCTTTGCGTAGTAGTATTAGTTATCATTACTGGGTTTTACATTTAGGACCTTAATAAAGATTTCCTCATTGATCTAGAGGGCTAATTCACCATTACCCTAATTACTCCTCTTACCGTTAATGAATTCTATGACCCATTGGTAAGCCTCATCAGGTGGTGCATGTATTGGCGGGTTCTTGAAAGCCCATGCGGCGACACTGTAGACTGGGCCAGCTACACCCCTATCCAACGCAACCTTCATTAACCTAAGTACGTCAACCATGATTCCAGCGTTGTTCCATGGGTCATGAACCTCCAGGCTGACTTCAATCCTAACAGGAACCCCGGCAAACCCCTGTGCCTCAATAAACATGTGTGCCCTCTTCCTACCACCCAGGAAGCCCACGTGGGCTACGGGGGTTATGTATGTATCGAATTCCTGCCCCTCAACCATCCTCTTTATGGCAGTGGTCTTAGTCTTCTCCTTCTGGCCCTTCCTGTAGTTCAAGTTTAGGAAGTCTGGTGTGCCACCTACGTTGAGTTGGTAAGTCCCAATCACCTTAAGGCCTCTTAATGATAGGAGGTGCATTATAGTCTTGTGAAGTACAGTTGCCCCAAGTTGATTCTGAACATCATCGCCGAGCAGCGGTAAGCCAGCCTTAGTGAACATAGCTTGCCACTGCTCAGAGGTGGCTATCTGGGCTGGCATGGCGTTTACGAAACCCACCCCAGCCCTCAATGCAGCCTCTGCGTAAGCCTCCGAAGCCCTTTGTGCCCCTGTGGGTAGGTAGTTGATTAGTATGTCTGTGTTCGCTGACTCCAACTCCCTAACGACATCATCAACCTTAGCCTCAACCACAGGTATGTGCTTACCCACGAGCTCAGGGGCTATGCCGTCGAGTAGTGGGCCTGGTTTAACAACCACGTTAAGCCTATCTACGTCAATTACCTTAATGGCGTTGTTAGGGGGTGTGAATATGGCCTCCGACAGGTCCTTGCCAACCTTCCTAGCATCCACGTCGAAGGCGGCCACGAATTTTATGTCATCTATTGTGTAGCCGTTAACCTCCTTAAAGGCCACCCCAGTTGCATCACCAGTGGCCTTGTAGTACTGGACCCCTTGGACTAGGGCTGAGGCGCAGTTGCCGACACCAGCTATTGAAACCCTTATGTTACTCTTCATCACTTCGGTATATTAACGGCTGTTAATAAACTTTGCCATTTTAACAGGACAGCTGCTACACCCAAGGCCCATCATGACTATTTCAATTGCTAAACTACCTTAGGTCAAACGTATGCGTACTTATCCCTAGTAAGAACCTCGGCGCCGCCCTCAGTCACGAGCACCATGTTCTCAACCCTAATGCCACCCACACCCTTGATGTAAATCCCAGGCTCAATGGTAATGACGTTACCGGCTCTCAACACATCGCTGCTGCCTGGGCCCAGTAAAGGCTTCTCATGAACCTCCACTCCAACCCCATGGCCAAGGCTGTGTATGAAGCCCCATGGAAATCCATACTCGTTAATCACCCTCCTAGCCTCTGCATCGACATCGCTGGCCTTAACGCCCGGTTTAATGGCCCTTATGGCGCTCCTAGAGGCCTCAACCACAGCCTCATAAGCATCCTTAAGCTTACCCTCAATGCCCCCTGTGGTTAGGGTTCTTGTTACGTCGGCGCAGTACAACCTGTAGCGGGCGCCTATGTCTATGACTACTGTTTCACCCTCACCAATGATCCTGTCGCTGTGGGTGTGGTGGGGCTTGGCGCCGTTTGGACCTGAGCCCACTATTGGGTTGAAGGCTAACTCATCACCACCATGCCTAATCAACCCCTGGTATATGTAGGCCGCCACGTCCCTCTCCCTAATACCCACCAGCCTCATACCATACAGTTCATCCAGGACCTTGAGCGTTATGTCTATAGCCCCCTTAATTAGTTCAAACTCCTCAGGCAACTTAACGGACCTAATGCCCTGTATGTCGCCTGACGCGTTAATGGGCTTGGCATTAGCCGCGTTAAGCACCTTACCCACCAGTTGGTTATTGGGGTCATCAATCACTACGCCTGATCCCTGCCTAACCCAGGAGGAGACTAGCCTAGTTAACTCATCACTGCCGAATATGAAGTTACCCTCCACCGGCAGCTTATAGCCTGAGTAGGCTAGGACCTCGGCATCACCTCCAATCAACTCCATTGCCCTATCGTAATCCAGTAGGGGAACGACGACTTTAACCGTTGAGTCGTCTAGGTAGGCCAATATGCCATCCTCGTAACCCAGCAGGTAACCCATGTTCCTTGGGTTTGTTAGGATTAAAGCCGAGGCCTCCTTATCCCTAATTAAGCCCCTTAAGGCGTTTAACTTACCTCTAAGCATTACGCAGTGGTATGCTTAGTGTTTTAATTTGTTTTTCACAGCCCAGGTAGAGGAGGCCTTCGCCCTTTAGGGTGGGGAGCCGTAGGCCTAAACCTCCAAGTGGGTTTATTGCCCTGGTTCACTGGCCTTTTAGTAGTAGTGAGTAGGCTTGGAGCGCCTTCGCCAGTAGGTCTAAGTCCCTCTTGAGCCTTGCGTAGGTTTCCTCGCTTATCTGCCCATTGGCCTTAGCCTCCTCCAGGTTTTTGGTTAGTTTCTCAACGGCCTCCTGGGATATGGCTGATACGTCTATGGACCTGATCCAGTGGTTCATTAGTCCATTCTCCAATTCACCCAGCAGCGACTTGGCTTGGTCATACATTTTACTTAACTCCTCTATTGCGGTATTCAGTTCATTAACCAGTTTGCCATAGGACTCATCGTCCATTAGGCCTATCTCCCTCTTAACCTCAGCCTCCTCAACCTGCCTCCTCAAACCCTCTATACCTGCCTTAAGTTGGTTAACCCTGGATTCTATGAGCGGGTAGTCGCTGTCCCACTCCCTCTTAAGCTCATTAACAGCGTTCCTGTAGCCAACCCAAGCCTCATCAAGTCTCTTAACCCCCTCCCTGTAGTGGTTAAGCCTCTCCTCAAGGGCCTTCATCAACTCCTTGTAAACGTTTATGTACTCCTCCACGTTAACCACCCATCATGGTTAACTGCGCCTTAATCCTCTCATAAACCTCCTTACTAACCCTCCCAGTCCTGTAAAGCTCCTCAAGCTTAGCTAGGGATAGCTTGACCTTAGCCGCCTCAGTCCCCTCGGAGAGGACCCTCCTGTAGTGGGTTAGTATAGACTCCTGGATCCTGCCATAGGCCTCCCTCATCTCGTTAAGCTGCTGCGTTATGCTACTCAGCCTCTTCTCCACGTACTCCCTTGCCTTACCGTAGGAGGACTCGTCAATCATCCCAGCCTCCCTCCTGTACTCAAGCTCCTTAATGGACTCCTCCAGATTAGCCTTAATCCCCTCAAGGGATAGGAGGTACTGGTTCACCAAGTGTTCATTCTTATCCAACTCACCCTTAGCCGCCGTGGCCTTACCCTCATAACTCCTCCAAGCCTCATCAAGGTCCTTAACCCTACCCTGCATGGACTCCAGGATACCCCTCAACCTGTTTATGACCTCATCCTCAGGTTCACTTACGCTAACGCTAGCTGCCGCAGTGGCCGCCTGCTGGGTAACTGTAACGAGGGGCTTAACCTCAGTGGTGGCCGCTTGAGTCTGCTGAGCCTGAGGCACACCCTGCGTAACCTGACCCCTCTGCCTTCTAATGTAGTTTATGTAGAGGGGGCACGATGGGTAATCCATGAAGCAGTACCAAGCCTCAGGGTTAACACTACGGTCAACGGCACCACACACGTAACCTCCCTCAACCTTTTTGAGTAATGGACAAACAGCCCTCATTACACTTAAACAGACACCTTACGCTTATAAAAATTATGCTTAGAATTAATGACAAAAGAGCGACAAGCCCTACCTCTTCTAGGGGCCGGGTTTAGAATGAAGCATTTCCTCAACTCTTCAACTCATTGCATTAATAACCCCTGTTGCAGATGGGAGTGAAACCAACCCTTAAAGGGTAAGAGAGACTGACCTCCTCCCCACCCTAAAGGGCGAGACTTGCCACTCGTTTTGCCAGTTGCCGGCTGCGCAAATACTTGCCAATTTTTGGGCCGTTAAAGTAGTGGTAATCCTAATGCTGGGGTTACGCATGATATCGGTTGCTCATGGCACCTACTTGATTACTAGCCGTGGCTTAAAGTACCGAGTGACTGCCCTATCTTAGAGAGGTAGGGACACGTTAGGTTTAATGTTGGCTTCCCAGTGGGCGCTAATGAACAATTAAGGCTCTGAGGCGAATCCATGAGACCAGCCAAGGTATTCCAAAGAGTAATGCTTAAATATTCTAATTATACTCTAAGTGTAATGATTAGGGTATTATTGGTGGCCTTGGTGGCATGCGTGTGGTTACTCCCGATGGTAGCCATGGGTTTAACGGTGGAGTCGTTTACGCCTGTTAATGAAACTGCCCTAGGCTTAACCCAATACCTTGGGGTTAATTCAATTGTACTTGGGGTATACTCGAACCCTGTCATGAATTACCTCTACGTAACCTACCTCAGAGTTAACGCTACGGGTGGCCTATTGGTGCTTAGTAATGGTGAGGTGGTGGGTAATGTTAACCTGCCTAACTGCACCCTCCCATACATGGTCTCAGTGGATTACAGTGACAACATTGCCTACGTTTCATGCCCCCAGTCCAACCTCATCTACATTGTTAACGGTGAGTCCGCCTCAATAACCGGTGAGGTTGAGGTCTTCCTTAGCCCAATGTGGCTGTATTACGATAATTACACTGGGTTGCTGTATGCCATAGCCTCAGGTTCAGGTAAGTTCATGCAGTATAACCCGTTGAATGGGTCGCTCAGGTACTTCGAGGTGGCCTCAACCATAGGCAACCTGTGGCCGCCGGTCATAGTGATACCTAATGGAGCCCTCAACCTACTTTACGTAGTGTATAAGACCGGCTACGTCCTATACCTCAACTACACGACGCTTCAATTGTCTAGGGATTACTGCCTTAACTGCATTGTGGTTAACCTAAATTCAACACCACTATACGCCTACTACGACAGTGTCCGCAACATATTGTTCGTGTCAACTGAAGGCGGACTGTACGCCCTTGATGGGGTGACTGGGCGCATACTCTACAGTATTAATGGCTCATTCACGTGGCTAACGGCTAATGTAAACGAGGGCTTGCTCTACGCCCTAAGCGGTGACACAGTCTACGTCTACGTCTACACGAGGCATGAGCCATTTGAGGTTGGGTTAATTCACCTACCTGTCTCGGGCTCAACAATGGCGGTGATTGGTGACGTACTCTACGTCACGTTACCCATGCTGAACACTATTGATGAAATCACGTTCTACAAGTCCTCAAGTGGATTGTACCCACTTTACGTTTATGTTAACTCAACAGGCTACAACCTAACGTTAAGCGGCCCCCTGAGCATTAAGTTAAGTAGCCTCAGAGGTAATGTAACCCTAATGTTGCCGAACGGCATATATAACCTAACCGTGACACTACCCAAGGGTTACTATGCCCAGCCAAGTAGTGTGCAGTTTGCAATACACGATTCAACTGTTAAAGTGTACGTACCAGTTTACTCATCCTTCAAGTTAATCTTCATTGAGAACGGCCTAGCCCTAAACGATACATGGAGCGTGTGGGTCTATGGTTTAACCAGCTACGGCGGCCTATTCAACAGTTCAACAACAGCCCCAGCGGGGGAGCCTATAGTCTTTTACCTTGAACCTGGGTCATATAGGTTCGTGGTTAACCCAGTCTTCGGCTACTCCCCAACCCCAGTTACTGGGGTGGTTACGGTGTCATCTGCAGGTGAGTTAACCATACCCGTCAACTTCACGTTGGTAAACTACCCCGTCAACATAAACATTATCAACATGCCCAGTGGCTCAACGGTACAAGCCGTCTTAAGTGGGTTGACAATAGCTGGTGGTAAGGTTTACGAACAGTTGACCATAGTTACCTCACGCTACACGCTAATGCTCCCCGATGGTTCATATAACTTAACCGTTAAGGACGTTAACTACGGCTCATACGTCGGTGTCGCTGCACCAGTGAACAATAACTTAAGGTTTGCCGTGTGGGGTAGGGAGGAGAACGTCAGCCTAGCCCTAAGCATAAGCAATTACCCACTTAGGGTTAGTGAGACAGGGCTCCCAAGTGGGGTTAGGTGGGGCATCTACGTCAGCGGGACAATGTTCAATGGGACACAGTACATGTACTCAATACCATTAACGACTCCAAACGGCTCAGTGGTAATAATGGTCCCAGACGGCTCATACACCGTATCCCCAATGGCAACATACTTCAACGGCTACAACAACCCCTACGTAGGCTCAGCTAGGCGGGTTACGGTAAATGGAGCTGGCGTTAACGTGACACTGCCCTTCAATCCATCAACATACACACTCATAATTAGGGTTAACATGGTCCTTGGTTTAGGAAAGTACACCATTAAGGTAGTCGGCTATCAATTCAATGGCCAGCCATACACCTACACGCTAAGTACGAGCCAGGCACTGGCAGCGGTATCACTCGTGGACGGGTATTACCTGGTAACTGTAAGTGGCCCATACTACATAACCTCATACTCAACCAAGATAATGATCAATGGGGTAACGCCCGCACCCTTAAGCATCAGACTGATAGGCATACTACTAATCATAATAATCATAATTGCCGTTGGTGTCGCAGCAGTGTTTATGCTTAGGAGATACGGGTACCTGTGAGCTAGCCTACCCAAGGCTTAGCCTTAAAACAAATAAAGGTGCACACGGGAAGGCACACAACCCCTGGGCAGTGTGCATAGGTTATGATGAGAGACAACGTTCAAGTCTCGCCTTTTAGGGTGGTGTTTGTTGTTTCTTAGAGTTTGTTTGAAGTTTTGGTCTATTGGTCAGTATGTTTGCTTCTGGTTATGTTTTAATTCACCCTTTGCCTAGCTTTTCCTGGTGCCTGGGTTTGGTGCTTTTGGGAGGGGTTTTTCTTGCATTGGTGAGTTGGTGGGTTGATTACCTACCTTTTTCACTAACTCAGGCACGTTTTTGGTTCAGCAAGATCATTAATTGGCTTGGTGATGTGCTTGAGGAGTATGGCATTAAACTCAATGCAGTGAATGAATACGGTACTAGTAGGCAATGCTCAATATGCAGCATGAAGCATGAAAACGGTAGGGTCAAGAGGGGACTCTACGTATGCCAGGCAACTGGAATCAAAATCAATGCTGACTTAAACGCAGCAAGAAACATAGCAAAGAAAGCAAGCTACAACACTCCAATACCGAGTGAAGATACTCAGCTACACAGTAACAAGCAATGGCGTAAAACCATTAACCCCCAAAGAGGGGGCAACAACCAAAACCCCAACAGCGAAAAACCACCCAAAAGAACGGGAAGGGGGTCATACCAGGTCTGATTACCGGTGAGGAACATGCCTAGGCTGATTAGTTGCGCTAGTAATAGTAATATGTAAGTATTCCCAGTTATTATGCGTCCTTAGACAAGTTAAATTTTAAAATAACTCACGGGGATGTTAGATTATGCCTAGGAAGCAGACAAGCAAGATCCTTGAAAGGAAGGGTGACGTGTTGAAGTTGATAAGGGAGAGGGGGGAGGTGTCGACAAATGACCTAGTGAAGATGACTGGGCTGAGCCATAGCCAAGTCTTCTACATATTAAGGCTGCTGCAGAGGGATGGGGCCATAAGGGAGATTAAGAGGGGTAAGGTTGCCTACTGGAGACTTGTGAATCCAGAAGCTGAGACTGGTGAATCAAAGGGTGTTGACATGGTTTAATGTTAAATGGTAACATTACCACTAACTAGGGTTCACAATTAAACACCATGTTAATGCTTATTAACACCAGCCACAGGCCCAAACCGTGGATAAGTCGGAATTCTAAACAGGGTCATGGAACTGGCTAAGCAGGGTGAAAGGGTAATAGGTGAACTTAGGGAAACCCTAAGCCAAATGCCCCCAGACGTGGACCTACTGGACATTATAGGCAATGTAAGGGAACCAGCGGTGCTAAGCGTAATTAAGGAGTACGTCGGCAGGGGATTTAGGGTCGCCTACCTAGGCCCTGAGGGTACATTTAGCCACGAGGTTGCTCAACTACTCCTAAGCGGTGAAATGAAACCGGTTAGGAAAATCGAGGATATTGTTAAGGGTGTTTACAACGGCCAATTTGACTACGGTGTAATACCCATTGAGAATAACCTAGCCGGCATAGTTGGCGACTCCGTTGAGGCTCTGGTTAAGTGGGATGTCGGTATTAAGGCCTGCGTGGAGTATAGGGTGCCACTGTGCCTCGTGGTTAACAGTGACGTTGAGACACTCAGCGAGGTTAAGGAGGTTTACTCCCACCCCCACGCCCTAGAGGAGGCTAGGGGGTTCCTGGAGGGGCTTGGGGTGGTTATTAGGGAGACCTCATCAACGGCCGAAGCCCTAAACATGATCATTGGCCATAGGGATAGGGCGGCAGTGGCGTCTGAGCTTGGGGCCAGGTTAAGGGGTTTGAAGGCCATCACCTGCGGTATTGAGGATAAGCCAAACTTCACAAAGTTCCTCATAATCCAAAGGGGGCTGGGCAGCAGTGGCGATAGGACAATGGTGATTTTCTCAGTCCCCAATAAGCCAGGCTCACTGTACGCAGCCTTAGCACCCTTCGCCGAGGGTGGGCTTAACCTAACCATGATATACTCGAGGCCCAATAGGAGTGGGCCTTGGGAGTACGACTTCATACTTGAAGTTGAGTGCAGCCTTAACGATGAGAGGTGCATTGGGGCCGTTAGTAGGCTTAGGGTGAATGCAACGTACGTCAAGGTGCTGGGTAGCTACAGATACATTATGATTAGGGACAATGGCTGATGAACCTTAGCTTAGAAGTTATCTTTAACCTACCACTTACCCTCATTGGGCAGGTGGGTTAAAACCACTGTATGATAGTATCTTCTTGAGTAGGTCAGCCTCAGGTGGCACGCCAACGAACTCCACATCGCCCTGAGTCCCCTCATTCCTAATAACCACGGTTGGCACGGCGGTTACACCATACATGTCGGCTATGTCAGGCTCCTCATAGGCCTCCACAACAATGGACCTAACCTTACCCTTACTCTCAAAGGCGAACATGTTGGCCAGCAGCACTGCGTAGGGGCAGTATGGGCATGATGGGGTTACCACGGTCACAACCTCAACTGGCTTAACGTCGGAGTTAGCCATTGAGGATAGGGTCCCCCTAGTCCTAGCCCTTAGGCCAGTCTTACCTGTGGATATCCTCGTTATGGTCTCTATGAAAGCCCTAACCTCCTCACCAAGGGGTGCACCAAGGTACCTTATTATCCCACCATTTATGTGGATTATAGGCACCCTATTCTCCTCAACATCAGGGTTCGGGTTATTGCCCCCATTCTGGTCGAGCCTATGCTTATTAACTATCAACTTACCCTCAGGGGCTAGGCCGGCTAGCAGGTCTATGAGCTCCTCTGTTGGTATGCACCAGTTCGTGTCCCTACCTGCACAGTTACTGGTTGTGAATAGGTCGAATACCACTGGGTTAACCATCTGGGATAGCATGTCCCTTATTATGCCCTTAGTCTCCTCATCAACCTCTATATGAACCTCCTCAGGGCCTGTTGGCGGCGTTAAAGGAGTTGCTGACATTGCACTCAACGTGACACTGCACTTTTAAAAACCTTTCGCGTAAAAGTCCACCGATTAACCGAAGTAGTCAAGTATGCTCCTCCCAGTCTTACCGAGTAGTGTCGCCTCATTAACACCGAAGACCTCAAGTATCCTTAAGGCTGCCGGTACGACCTGCTTCTCAATGTAATAGTCCACGTCAATTTTCTTAACATCATCCACGAATATGTATGGGTAGGCCTTCTGGGTTAACTTATCGCCCCCATCCTTAACTATCACGAAGCCCACGGTATCCCCCTTACCAATCATGTACCCCTTCTCTATGAGTCTCTTAGCCACTATTACATGTGGCTGGAGTGCCTTATACTCATCCACGTCCTTATCAAGGGTTTTCCATATTATCACGTCGTCCAGGGTGAACCTGTAGTTCCTTAAGTCATCAATCACTGACCTAACGTACTTAACTGCCTCGTCAACGCTACTCCTAAGCACTAGTTCAGCCACCCTCTCCTGGACAGACCTAGCCAGTTCACTCCAATCACCCCTCACCGCCTCGAAGCCCACTATGTCGATGTCCCCATCAACCGTTAACCCAATGTACCTCTTCTTGGACTCGGTGAATATTAACTTGCTGTATATTTTATCTATCTTAACCTCGAAGCCCATCTTATTAATCTCACCCACAAGCTCATCGACCTTATCCTTATTGTAGGTTACGAATAGGCTATCCGTGTCACCGTATATTACGCTCAACCCCCTCTCCTTAGCCATGTTTATGGCTGTCTTAAGCAGGTGCCTACCCCAGGCAGTCACTGACTCAGCAACCTCCTTAATGTACCACCTAGCCCCAAGCCAACCGCAGTAGCCGTACATGGCGTTAGCCATTACCTTAAGCGCCCTCTGCCTCTCGTTAAGCAGAACCCACTCAGGCGAACCCTCAGGGTACTTACCCATCTCACTCTTAGCCTCCCTCCTGGCCTCAATCAACTCCTGGAGCAGCACCGTATAGAGGCCCCTAGGACTCTTCCTGAACCTGAACCCAACCTCAGGGGCTGTATAGTAGTCACCCTCAGCTCCATTGGTGATTAAAGTGTCAGGTGAGATATTGTACCTAAGCATTATGTTGGGATACATTGAGGAGAAGTCTATGACAGCAATGTTCCTGTGCACACCCGGCTTAGGCTCAAGGACAATAGCCCCCTTGTAGGTTTCATATGGCCTCTCAACCCTGTTGGGGGCTAATTCACCCATCTTATAGGCCTCGTGCATTATCATCCACTCGACCCTAGCCCCCACGCTGGCTGGGCCAACCTGATCCAGCGGTAAGCCGGACACCGAGGCGAGTTGCATGGCGTAGGGCAATAGCCTCCTACCTAACTCAAGGGTGCTCACCACATCATCCCTTGCGTACTTGACTAGTAAATCACGCTTACCCTCATCATCCCAGTACTGGTATATCCTATGGCCAGGTATGTTAACCCTCTCACTCCTCTTCATTATCCCAAAGTACTCGGCCACGTAGTCGAGGCTCTTCCTCTTTACATCAGTCATGTCCTCCACGAAGTTGTAGAGGTCAATGTGGGCCCTGCCTATTATTGACCAATGCCCGTAGACGCTCTGCTCCGGGGGTGTGCCGTACTTGGATAACTGAAGCTTGGTGTTAATGGCATTGGCCCTATTAACCAGGTAAGGCATGTCGAACTTGTTGGAATTGTAGCCGAATATTACATCAGGGTCCCATTCATCAACAATGGCGTTGAACTCGTTGAACATATCCCTCTCACCCCTGTACTTATCAAGGATCAGTAGCTTAACGTCACCCTTATGGCTGGCTAAGGCGATTACTATGACTGGGTCCCTCCTGGGGTCAGGTGTCCCCCTTGGGTTATACACCTCTATGTCAAGGGCCATGTAGCTTAACTTAGGCATCACCTCAATACTAAGCGACTTCGGGGGTTCCTCAGTGACGTAAACGCTGCTAACCCCACCCATTTTAACATCAGCAGGCTTAAGGTTGCTGAACATTAGCCAACCAGGCCTAACATCATTATCAATCATGTACCTTATGTAGAACCTAATGTCAGCCTCCAACACATCCTTAACGTGCTGGATAGACTTAACCCTATCCCTCAACTCCCTAACCTTATCAGGCACCGTCACAGTCACCTTAACGGCCTTAATGGGTTTACCAAACATCCTCCTATCCACCACCTCAGTCTTAACCACACCCTGCATCCTCCCAGCGACCTTAGCCACCTGCTCCTCAAACCCCTCCTCTGGGATTACATAGAAGTATGGCCTAAACCCCCTATCCAGGACCACCACCTTCCCCCCATCCTCATCAACCCCAAACATCCTAATCTCCGGTGAATTGCCAACTAACCCGTACGTAATGTCAACTAGGTAAATCCTCTTATCCACGCTACTTAAACACCGAGCCTCTTAATAACCCTTATCTAGGTGGGGTTCCAGTGGCTGTGCTCGGCGTAGTCTTGGCTGCCGGGAAAGGGGAGAGGTTGAGACCCCTAACCCTCTACGTGCCCAAGCCTCTAATGCCAATACCAGGCGGTAGATTAGCTATCCAAGACGCCATAGATAGGCTGCTCCCATTAAGGCCCACTAGGATTTACGTAGTGGCCCACTACATGGCCCATTTAATAAAGGACTCCGTTAACCACTTGAATAGGGCCTACGGTGGCTTACTTGAAACGGTAATCCACGATAGACTGCTTGGGACTGCGGGGCACTTGTACTTCCTCAACGGCATTGTTAACGATGATGACTTGGTGGTGGTGGAGAACGGTGATGTCATAGCTAAGGTTAACATGGCCGACGCTGTTAGTAGGCATGTGTCCAGGGGGCTTGACGTAACTGTGATAGGCTATAGGGCTGGGGTTCAGTTGAGGTATGGCGTACTTAACGTTAATGATGAGGGCTTGGTGAAGTCCTGGGTTGAGAAACCAACCATAAACGTCACCATATCCACAGGCAACTACATAATTAGGGGTAGGTTCATCAGGTTGCTTAAGGGTGAGTTCATGGACATGAACGATTACATTAACCTAATCATAAGGAGTGGGGGTAGGGTTGGGGTTTACCTGGCGGACAGTTTCATAGACATTGGCACCGTGGATGATTACCTAAGCCTCTGGTGCCGCAGTGGTGGTGCGGTGGCTGGGTCTCAGTGAGTTTTAATGTCCCTGCCGTTATTGACGGCTAGGGCACTCCTCTCATCCTCAAGGTACCACTCCAGTAAGTAATTGAACCTGTCCGCAAGGGTCCTGGCAGTCTCATAGGCGCTACGCCACCTCCTACTCACCATAATTATTCTCCAACCCACGTGGACGAGCTCAAGGTCGCTTAACCTACCCGTTACCAGTATCCTAGCCTCCCATGGGTTCATTAATACATAATAGTGCTTGCTCACAATACTCAAGTATTCTAAACCTTTTTAAACACTAACCTTAATAGTGTTCCTGAGTAGACTAAAAGTTTAAGTGACCTCCCCCTACACTGGACGTGGTTTTTACCTGAAACCTTAATAAACCACTAAACCTAAAGTTTGTCAGCATTAACGTAAGGTTTATAAGCCTATAAACCCCGGGTTTAACCAATGTCACTGCAGGTTACGTTGAGGAGGGCTGAGTCCATTAGGCTATCACTAACCTCCGTGATGTCTGCCCTATCAATAGCGTTATCGTTCATCCAGATACCATTCCCCCTGGCACCATTCCTCAAATACGACCTAGCGGGTATACCATTAATACTAACGGCGCTGCTTATAGGGCCCAAGTACGCCCTAATCGCCGACACAGTGTTGGCACTGGCGCTAATGCGTGGTGGTGACCCAATTGGCGCAGCCATGAAGTGGATTGCCGAGGCCTCAACACTCATACCAATGTACTACGCCTATAAGCTACTCAGGGGTAATGGCAACCTAAGACTGGCCTTCACAGCGTCGGCGGCAGTGGGTATTGCAGCTAGGGTTGGGTTAATGGTCCTAGCCAACTACCTAGTGGACCCCTGGTGGTTCCTAATAGCCCACTGGGTTAACACCTACAGTAAGGCACTGGCCTTAACCATGTACCTCCTACCATTCATAGCCCTCTTCAACCTAACCATAGCCCTAATCTACACCTCAATAACCTACCCAGCCTACTTAACAATAGCCAGGAGGTTTAGGTGGCTTGTGGATGCTGACGGTGAGTGACCTATGGGCCAGGTACAGCAGTGGGGGTTGGGTGCTCAGGGGCATCTCGCTAAGCCTTAAGAGCGGGGAGGTTGGGTTAATCATAGGGGATACTGGGTCGGGTAAAACAACCCTGGTTAGGGCGTTAAGTGGCGTACTAGGCCTAATGGGTGGCTCCAGTAGGGGCAGTATTAAGGTTGGGGGTATTGAGGTCAGTGGATTAAGCCCGAGGGATAGGGGCAGGTTGATTGGAGTCCTTTACCAGGACCCGGCAATACACTTCACATACCCCAGGGTTGACGAGGACCTTGAACTAACGGCTGCTAAACATGGATTAAGTGTGAGGGATCTCCTTAAGATGGCTGGCCTAAACCTAGACTTAAGGGGTAGGTTAGTGACCGAGTTATCAATGGGCCAACTCCAGAGGCTGGCAATAGCCAAGATAATGGCAGGCGGAGCCAGGGTCATTGTAATGGATGAACCACTAGCCCACCTGGACGTTGAGACAGTGGAGAGGTTAATGGATGTGGTTAGGGTGTTTAAGGGGAGCGGCGGCTCTGTTCTAATGCTTGAGCACAGGTACGAGCAAGTATTGGGCTTAGTGGATAGGGTATTCCAGTTAAGTGATGGCAAGCTAATTGAGGTGGATAAGGCTCAGTTAACCAGGTTAAACAATCACGGCTTAACCCTGAGCACCGTTAATTATAACGCTAATGCCCAGGGTTGGCTTAGGCTGAGCGATGTTTGGTTTAAGTATGATGATGAGTACGTGCTTAGGGGTATTAACTTAACGGCATCGTCAAACAGGGTCATCATCATGGGGCCTAACGGTGGAGGCAAGTCAACGCTACTAAGGCTAATACTGGGGGTGGTTAAACCCAGTAGGGGCAGGGTTCACGTAGACGACCCACGCCCGGCCCTTTACATACCCCAGGACGTAAACACGGTGGCCTCCATGTCCGACACCGTGGGTGGTCTTTACATGGAGTTGGCTGAGGCTGCAGGTAAGGTAGCTAACCTTGAGCTGCTTAGGCGTGAATTGAAGAGCCTTGAGTTAAACATTAACGTTGATGATGACCCAATGCACCTATCCGAGGGTCAGAAGAGGCTACTGCTGCTAGCCATAGCCAGGTTGGTTAGGCCAAGGCTACTGGTTATGGATGAACCCACCTCCGGCCTTTCAGCTAGGTATAGGGTTGAGTTGGCTAGGTTCATTAATGAGGCAAACCTAAGGGTGATTATGGCTACCCAGGACCTCCACTTCGCAGCCCTCATCAACAACCCTGAGGCCTATTACCTGAGGGGTTGGGATGGGTACGTGGCTGAGGTGGGGATAAGTGGGGGTAACCTACAGGTGGGTTAAACCCGTGGTTAAGGGGGCTAGGGGCCCTCTAAGTCATATGTCCATTGTCGGTAAGGTGATGGTGGCTGCCTCACTAGCACCATACCTAGCATCCTACTGGTTCATGAACCTGGGTGAACTAGTGATGGTTACGTTGATAGGGCTGGCCCTATCCCTAGCCTACCTAGCCTCGATAGGCGACTTAACCAGTAGGTTAAGACCACTGTCCCTGGTGTGGGTTTTATCGGAGGCCACGGGGTTGCTGGTGATGCTGTTGAGCGGCATCAACCTCACCACGGCCTTAGTCAAGGCCACAATCTTATCAACACTAGTCCTAATTTTCATGTCCGGCGTTGTGGCTTCCTTAGCCCTCCTTAGGCTTAGCGAGTTAAGGTACGTAATGCGCCTAATGGGCCTAGGGGCCCTTGGTGACTCAATCGTGTTAGCCCTAAGGTACCTACTGAACGCCTCAATGGCCCTCGACGAGGCTTTAACCGTGCTTAGGTCGCTGGGTAGGGTTAAGCCAAGGCCCCTGGTCAACTCACTGGTGGTGAGTGGGGTGGGTTACTCCATAAACCTAGCCCAGTACATAGAGTACTACGGCATCCCCGACGCTAAGCCCAGGTTAAGGTTAAGCCGGCTTGATGCATTACCACTGGTACCGCTGCTCATCTACGTCGTAATCCTACTTGCAGCCACCCACCCCTAAGCCAAACCCTCGATGCCGTGTGGGTGCAGTTTTTGCACGCCAGTTAAGGTGGAGGCGTGTTCAGGGCCATGCAGGTGGATGCTGCAGAGGTTTTATGAAGGGGGCTTGCCTCCCCTAACCCATGAGGATTAAGGAGGTTGTGGAAACCCCGGAGATTGAGGTTAAGGAGAGGGTTACCTTGGATCCATCCAGGACGGCTGTGGTTGTCGTGGATATGCAGAACGACTTCGTTAGGAGGAATGGCAGGCTTTACGTACCCGACGCCGAGAAGACCATTGAACCAATACTTAGGCTTCTAAAGAAGGCTAGGGAGGCTGGGGCTAGGGTTATCTACACCCAGGACTGGCACTTCAAGGATGACCCAGAGTTCAGGATTTGGGGTGAGCACTGCGTGGCTGATACTTGGGGCGCGGAGGTTGTTGAGGAGCTTAAGCCCCAGCCTAATGATGTTGTGGTTAGGAAGAGGAGGTACGACGCCTTCTTCGGCACAGACCTTGATTACGTGCTTAGGCACGTCGTTAAGGCTGATATCTTAGTCATAACGGGCACCGTGGCTAACATATGCGTGCTCCACACTGCCGGTAGCGCTGCGTTGAACTGGTACAGGGTCATCGTCCCCATTGACGCCGTATCAGCCCTGAACAGGTTTGACTACCTGGCGGCTTTAAGGCAGGTAAGCTTCCTCTACCGCGGCGACTTAACCACCGTGGAGGGCATTACCTTTGAGGGTGTTAAGACCGTTTCCTAGTAATCCCCGCAGTCGGCCAGGTACCCCTCAATCAAGCCACTCAACTCGCTATTCCCCAACCTACCCAGTAACTCCTTAACCTCGTTTAAGTAATTCTTAACTAAATCAGCCGCGTCATACCCCTGCTTGGCGTACTGGCATGCTCTGATTAACGTAGCCAACTTGTCGCTTACGGCCACCACTAGGGCTTCCCGGCTGCTTAACCCTGCGTATTCGCTGAACTCCTCCCCAAACCCAAGCTCGCTGAGTACACTCATCTCAAGCACCCTCCAGTTGCCTAACCCAACCCTATCCCTAACAGCCCTCGACGCATTACCAAGGGCTGACTCGGCTGCATCGTGTATTAGGGCCAGTAGGGCTGCCTTACCTGCATCAAGCCCCATTTCCTTAGCCAACGAGGCCGCTATGTAGGATACCAGCAATGTGTGCTCAGCAACGGTTTCAGGGTCCCTAACCCCAGCGTTAACCCAACCTATCCTAGGTATTCCCATTAACGAATCCACCAGCTTTAAAAGCCTCCATGGATTAGTCACAATAGGCTCTGTGCTGGGTGTTAATGACCTTTACGCCGCTGATAAGTGGACGCTAATTAGGCTGGCTAAGGCAGCCGGGAGACTTGGGGTTAGGGTTGGGGGTGACGTGCACTTCATGGTTGACCCAGCTTACCTCAACCAAGTGGCCAGTTTAACCAGCGGCGATGATGTGTTTGAGGTGGGCTTTGGGTTATGCTACCTAACCAATTACTTAACCAGGTACGCCAGGAGGGTCTCCGCATGCGACGTGAACCCCACCATGGTTAAGGTCGTCAGGACCCTTGGGTTAATGCCCATTTATGCTGACCTATTCATATGCGATGCCTTAACATACACCCCACCCCCAGGCTTAACAGTGGTTTCAAACATCCCATACAGCATCACATCACCACTACTACTGAGGATGCTCACCAGCTACGGCGCCAGAAGGATAATAGTAACCCTCCAGAGGGAGGTTGCCAAGAGGCTTACAGCTAAGCCTAGTTCGAGGGATTACGGTAGGCTCTCCGTTATTGCACAATGCCTAAGTTCAATAAGGGTTATTAGGGATATTCCACCCTGGGCCTTCTGGCCCAGGCCAAGGGTCTACTCAACCATAGTTGAATTAACCCCACTACTCAAACCCTGTGGTGATGTTAAGGTACTTGAATCATTAACCGGTAAAATATTTACTCAACCTAATAGGAGGGTAGTCAAGGTTCTTAGGCACTTCTACGGGTTAAGTGAATCCAATGTGCCGAGGCACCTGCTTAATAAGAGGGTTAGGGACCTGGCAGCTGGGGATGTTATAGAGTTGGCTAAAATCCTGGTTGATATGGGTGTAATCGGTAATAACACATCCTAGATTATATATGGTATGTAGGTACTACGGTTAACCTACATATTTAACATGTGCTTTTTCTGCATCCCCCACACATCTTTAATTCCCCTTGTGAAATACACTACCTATGGAAAAATCAGTTAACATAATACTTATGAGTGATAGGGAACTTGATGAAATTTTAGCCGACCTAGCCTACATTAACAGGGCTATTAAGGGGGATAAGACACCTCCAGTCTACCGCAGGTTGAGGAAGCTCAAGAAGATGGGTATATTAACCGTGGATAAGGGCAGCATCAGGTTAACCACCAACCCGCTGCTAGCCGCCTCATTTGAGGTTAAGGACTGCACGATATCGATTAAGGACTTCGCCCTACTGCATCAAAATGGGGAACTCTACGTGGTATCGTCAATATGCGGCTCAATATGTGAAAGATGCCCCAGGCTTCAGGTCTGTTCGCAAACATTGAGAAACGTATTCAGTGAATTGGGTATATGCGTGGCGAGGGGGTTAACGCCTGTCGAGGTGGTTAGGTTCACCATTAATGAGTGTCTAAGTGGGTCAAGGCTAATTAAGCTAACCGTGAACTTAAGGTACCATAACCATAAACAGAGCGATAAGGGGAAGTACATCATAGTGAATAATGGTAAAAACAAGAATAACCATAAGGCACCCTAACAGGTATAATGCATTCTAACCCAAGGCCATGCAGGGCTCCAGCAGCTGGAGTCAATGGAATTAAAGGACACTTAATGAGGGGCCTTTAGAATTTGTAATACTGTTTGAGTACTCCCACTATATCGGCTTTATTCATGAACGTGTTCACTGCGTTTACTGCAACTTTCCAATACTCATCACGGTTATTGTAATACAGTTGAATTATCTGGTTGAGTTTGTACGAGAACTCGGCGTACTCCTTTTCATTAATATCATTGGCCCTTGGGTCACTACCAATGTCGATGAGGCACCTCTCGTCAATTCCAAACAACCAACCGTTCACGCCATCCATGATTAGCTCGGGTACGGCTCCATCCCTTGACGATAATGTCGGTGCGCCGTTCATGGATGTCTTCATGAATGATGTGCCGCTGGCCTCCCAACCTGGGAATGGTGTGAACAGCATTAACCTAATCCTAGGCAGTACGAACTTGGCCACGCCCACATCGTAGTCAGGTATGTAAACGACATTACTGTACCTATTGGCTAACTCCCTGAACCTCCTCATCATAGCCAACCCCCACTCATCGTATGGATGTGTCTTACCCCCAAGCACGAAGACAATGCCATCCCTCTGGGGGTTCTCCTCAATGAACCTCGCCACGAAGTCCGGTCTCTTATACCTGGTCAGCCTCCTGATCCAGGCGATGGTTATTGAGTCCCCTATCCTCAAGCCAGGCTTGTACCTTGATAGGTATGATTCAAGCTCCTTAGCCATCTCCTGCTTAATGCTGGCCAAACCCTCAACGGTTAGTTTACCCTCGTTGAAGGCCTTAAGCACCCTACCATCAACCCACCTGGCTGAGTCAACCCCGTTCGTTATTGCCCTAACCTTATGCATGTGGTGTGGGATGACCCTTGAAACCACGTCCCTCATCTTCCTTGATACCACAATAACCTCACCGCTCATGGACAGGCCCAGCTCGGTCAGTATCACTGGGTCCTCGAAGAACCTGTATCCGAACTCCCTCCTGAATAATTCAGCTGGGAATGATGGATGGCCCCATGGGCCAGGTGTGTGTATTATCATCCTGTATTTCTGAGGTGGTAGTGGGAGGACTAGGGGTAACATTGCGGTGTAGGCCTCCTGAAGGTCAATGACGTCTACATTCCTCAAACCAACCCTAGCCCTAATGTACTCGGCAGCCCCCTTAGCAAGTAGTACGTACTTGTAGAATTTACTCTCAAGGTCATTCTCAATGTACAGCCTATCCACCAGTTCATAGGCCCACCTAGGCGACTGGGGGCTTAGGAAAACAACCCTGGCGTTGTTGAGTCTGTACTCAAGAATCTTAACGTAAACCTCAGTATCCTTCATGACCACCCTTAGATACCCCGATGGAGTCAACTTACTCATGAACGACCTAGGCTGCCTCTGCGGCATTGGGACAGGGTTATTATCATTACTGAACACGTAGTCAACGTAGCCATTATTGTAGAGTAGCGTTATGACCACGTAGGGCTTATTTAACCTAGCCATGGCGTAGAACTTATCAGCCTCAAGCACACCTAACCCACCGGCGTAAGTGTATCCATCATCCAACCCTATCTCCGGGGTTACACTTACTATGACCACACCTACGCCAAGGGGTGTGGTTATTAAGTCTTTTTCTTAACGCACCCTGCAGTTTTAACTGATGATACAAGTATATTATTTTATGTCTAACTTTGTGCCACTGCTAATGGCGTAGACAACAAGCCTACTACTACCCCTCGGCACCACTAGCCTATTAACCAAACCCCTCTTAACCAGTAGCCTAAGTGACGCCCTAACTGTCCTTTGCGGTATCAGCGTCTTCTCAATAATCTCCTTAGGCGTTAACGGACCCTCATACTCAAGAACCTTGAGTATGAGCTTAGCGCTTGGGGGTAGGTCACTAACTAGGGATTCTATAATCCTCCTGTAACGGTCCAGTGCAGTTGCTAACGATAACCTAACCAGTTTGATATCAGGCCCCTTAACCACAGTCACCTTACTGGAGCCTACCCCCCTCCTTACTAGGCCGTCGGCGATAATCTCTATCCTACTCCTCGACAGTAAATCATTTATGACTATCCTTGACTCATCTGGAACGACCAAGGGGACCCTGGCTATGTTTGTTGAGTTAATGGGAACAACCTCAAATGCCCTCAAACCAGCATACACCAGCACACCACCAGCGCTTAGGGCGTAGGCTGTTGAACCCATGGGTGTGGCTATTATCAAGCCGTCGGCGCTGTCCCTCCAGACAAACTCATTGTTAATCATGAGGGTGTACTCCATCAAAGTGGCACTCCTTACTGGGGCAATGACAATGTCATTGACGGCTATGAAGCCTTGACCCGTGGTTAAGGTTGGTATGGACTCAAGCATATAATTACCCCTCCTTAGGCCAGTTATTAACTCACTGAAGCTCGCGACGTCAACTGTGTTAAGGTAACCGGCACCGTAACCAATGGTCACTATGGGTTTGTCTAAACCAGCCAACTTATGTAGAGCGCTTAGGATGAACCTATCAGTGCCGAGGACGCCGATAAAGTCGTAGCCCGACGCCGTAAACCCATTAGCTGTTATTGGGTAAACATCGACACCACTGAACCTACCCAGCTCCCTGGGCAATGCACCATCCTTAGTGAATATGGCAATCTTCATGACGACTCGGGCTATAGGTGAAAGCTGCTTTTTATTAAGCTTTAAATATAAGAATATGGCTAATGCACAGAGGTACTCACCACCCATTAATGATGATTAATGGTGAATTGACCGTGGTGCTGCGTACCCACAGCAACCTAGACATGGACTTGATTAGATTGATTAAGAGACACTACATAGCTAACCCACTCACTTACGTTTACCTATTCTACGACTTAATGTACTACCCTGAGGTAACGGAATTCTACCTAAACATAAACGGCAGTGACATTACAGGCTTCGTGCTAATTTGGCACGCCGCATGGGGACCGAGGCGTGGGTGCTCGTCAGTGCACATATACGGCTCGGTGGATGGAGTCGAGGGATTGATACCCACTGATGAATGCCTGGAGGTGCATATGGTGGCTAGCAGTGAGATTACGGGTGCTGTGATCAAAAGGCTGGGTGAAATGGGTCCGGTTAAGCATAGGCGCTTCTTAACGATGGCCTGTTGGGGCTCTGTGTTCAGGGATTACAGGAACCCGCTGATAGGGGTGAGGAGACTCAGCATTGATGACGCCGTTGACCTGGCTAGGGTTAAGGCCGAGCAGGGTACACCACTGAACCCAGGTGAGGTCATACTAAGGCTCGCATCACCCCACTGGCACTACTACGGCGCCTTTGTAAACGGTGAATTAGCCTCCATAGCCACCACGTACTTGAAGCTACCTGAGGTTTGGGTTATCGGGGACGTTTACACTAGGGCTAGGTATAGGGGCATTGGTGCAGGTAAGGCAGTTACCGCCGCCGTGACTAGGGACGCCTTAACCAGCGGTGCAATGGCCATGTTACACGTGGATGAGGATAATGAACCGGCCGTGAGGGTTTACAGGAGGATTGGGTACAGGGTTGTGCGGGTTGAGGACTGGCTGGCCTCCTCCCCGTTCTGAGGGGTGGTTGTTGCCTTGGGGTGGGGTGGTGTCCTCGCCCAGTCTTCATTGGCTCCTCTGGCTGGGTTCATGGGAGTGCCCCGGGTCAGCATTGCGGGGCTTCTCTCTAGGCTGGCCCTTGTGTTCCTCATGATGCGTTGTAGGAGGATTACGATTCCGTATGGAACAAGCGGATTGTGTCTGTCCTCATACTCTCCCCAATCCATCCTTTTCCTCAAACCCCACCACACGCCTTTTGTCCATGCTTCTAGCGTTGTTTTCCACATCATATTCATCACGGATGCATAATCCCTATCTACGTAATGCCCGAGTGGGCATTTTAGGATGTGCCAGTCATCTGTTCCCTCAAGCCTCGTAAAATGAATTGGACACACTCTACTGTTCCTGTACGCCGATACGTGGAATATCCTCGAACCCCTCTCCAATGCCTTGTCTTCGATAGCCTCCTCAATACTCTTGAACGGCGTTTGCTTTATGCGATGCCTCACCTCGTCCTTCCCAATCCCATTAATCATCGATTCCTGCGGATTATCTCCCAACTCCTCTGTTATAATTATCGTCGGTGTTTTTGTTAGTTCGTTAGCCACATGCCTAACCCTACCAACCTTCCTATCCTTCTCCCTAAGTCTCCTCACTTGCTTCCTAAACTCCCTAGTGCTTGTCACACCCACATACTTGCCATTCGGTAATGCGTACAGTGGCTTGAGCCTCTCGGTAATTGCATTCCTAATCGCCTCATACCTCCTGGCTAGCTTGCCGAAATCAGTCCTAATCATGTAGAGTTCAGGCGTTACGTATTGCCTATTCCAATCAGTCACCTTGCTCACAGTGGTTTTAATGTCGATCTTGCCCACTGCAACAGTGTTCTCATTAATATCGAATGCAACGACTGATTGTGGTTTTTCCTCCCTGGGCTTAAGCTCGAAGATGAATACGGCATACCACCTATTCAACCTACGCTTAACAATCAACGTCCTAGCAAGCTCAGCCTCTCCTCTCAGTACCCTCCACCAGTAAAGCCAGAAACGCTTATGTGGCTTTATCCAAACCTCCCTCCTCCCACCAAGTAGAGATAGCTCAACCCTAACCGGGACTATGGAGCGGATAAATTGCTCATAACTCCATGCCTTCTCCGTAAACCTAATCGAGACGCTCCTAACCTCAGGGTAGGGCTTGCTCACCAAGCTCCTCATTCCCCTTTTAACGAATGATTCCGCAACCTCAGAGGCTTGCCTAATCGCCTGGATTACTAAGTGAGCATGCAAGCCCGGATACTCCTGCCTATACTTACGGT